>JBFMBK010000007.1 GCA_040755295.1 Bacillota bacterium
CCGCCTCTATTCCTAAGCGCCCGCCATACCATCATTGACTCGTCAATGTTCCGGACCCTGCAGTACTCCATCCATCTTGGTCATTGTTTTTCCACACTACAAGGTAGTAATCATCGGCTATAATGGTGCCACCATTCTGAGAGTAGTATTTCTGCTGATACAAGGTTGTATATGGAGTAACGGTAATTGAGCAAATTTTGTTATCAATTACAGTGTCAACTCTCCATACCTCAATAGTTATATCATGCGGAGTTGCACTAGCCCCACCTGTCTTGTAGTACTCCCATAGACTTCCTGAATTGGTCAGAGTGCCAGCTGTTAAGCTGTGCACAATTCCATTGTCTTTCCCATTGACGTAGTAGCCATCCCAGGGCATGTCCCAAGCGTAATTCGAACTATTGGCAAGCGCAGGAAGTGCCATGATCAGGAGCCACACGATTGCTATGCTTATGCGGATAATCTTTTTCATAATGATTACTCACTCCTCTTTCTTATAAAAAATTTTTTTTGAACGTTTCCCCTCAGAGCCTCCAGCATTTATCACCTCCCTTTCCCGTGCACCACTATCTCCGCATGAGGAAGTCATCAAATATCAACTCTTTCTCACCTCCCATACTCTTACCGCATATCTTGACAAGGAACCATTTTTAAGCTCCTACTTATATAACGCACAAGGGAGGGGTTTGGATTAATTTTCTTTAAAAAAATTTTCCTAAAACAACAATAGCCCCTGATTGCGCTCGCCGGCGTGACCAGGGGCTTATTAAGCCGATGAAAAGGTAATCCCTTAGTTCTTTTGCTAATATAATAAGGGAAGCATCATTTTTTAAATTGAAATCCTATATTTCTTTCATTGATTCCGCCATCTTGAGCGCTTTCTCCGGTAACATGCAGCCGGAAATTCTGTAGAACACTTCTCCCTGATTCCAGGACAGACTGAGCCAGCCGTCTTTTTTTCGTTCAACCAGCATTCCCTGTGCGTCACAAACCTTCAGCTCTGTTTTTTTGTAATCACCCGGATCAAACGCCTGGTCAACGTCCGGAGTTTCGGAACCCCACTGCTCAACGGTAATAAACTTCCCGTTGGCTTCGTAACGGCTGGTTATTCTTACGAGAGAACCGGATGCCTCTTCGCCGGTATGTCCTACCAGCCTGGAATGTCAAGGGGACGGTTCTTCTGACAACATTTGATAATGGATACTACAGCCGCTGCCGGTTGTATGCAAGGAACGCTCTGCGGGAGGGACGCCCACGCCGACACGGCGAAGGTTCGGCTAAGCAGACAGGCGCGCGCATCGTGCCGAAGTTACAGTAAGTTTAAAGTAGGATAGTTAAGCGAGTTTTTGTTACCAACCAGGCAGCAGTAAAGGCTGACGTCAGGCTCTATAAGTGCGCCGTTGTTTGCTCCGAAACAAGCCGATGTCGCGTCGTCCCGGAGCACAGCGTCTCCGGCATACACCCGGCAGGCAAATCTTATCGTTTCGCTTCAAGCTTCTTGTCCTTTCTAAGAATCCTCGGATAATTCAGTGAGTGTCCTAAGTCACTGTCATCTTCAGAACACGGTTGTATAACACCACCGCAGGCAGACCCTATAAGCTTCCGCACTTTTCCCGCCACGTATTAATGTACTGGGATGGCCGCCGACTCCCAATACTACGGTTTACGGTGTCAAGGCCGGCTGAAAAGTTCCGTTTTTTACTGATAAAATGTCCACATCCCCAACAGGGTCGCGTTGCCGAAAACACCTTCCTTGTAGGCGGCCCCGTTGACAGGTCTTCTTTTCGTTCGGATGGTTGTATATGGCTCAGTCAGGTTCAGCCGTTGACAGTTTGATTATTGTCTTTCTATAATTTAAGGGTAACGGTTTTGATCTTTCGTTCCATCTATTTAAAAGAGCCGCCCGTCAAGGGTGTGCCAAGGAGTGGTCGGAAATGTGCGAGGCTAATGCCTATCTCCGCCAGGGAGAGAATGACGAACTGGTGCTGGAAATGGTCGACAAGGTGGTTCCGTTTGAGGACGGGTTAATGCTTGAGGATATTTACGGGCGGAGGAAAATCGTCAAAGCCAGGATCAAGGAACTGGCCCTGGTTGATCACAAGATAATCTTGGAGCGGGAATAAACCGTGCAACAACAGGCATGGAGCCCGGCAGCGGGCTTTTCTTTTTAAGAACTATTCAGGTAATTTTGTAGGGCGCGGCGTTAGGTTATGGTTGAATAGTATAGTTTCTTATAGCTTGTTTCCGGGGTGGGAGATAGGGTGTCAAAGAGACTGAATGAAGGACTGCAGTTAACCTTTGAGGACCTTGCCGGACCGCAGACGCTTGAAGAGTTAAAGAACAGCATCAACGACTGCCGGAAGTGCGGTCTTTGGGAGGGCAGGACCAATGTGGTTTTCGGTGACGGGAACCCTTACGCGCTGGTGATGCTTGTGGGAGAAGGGCCGGGGGCCGATGAAGACCGTCTCGGCAGGCCGTTTGTGGGGGCGGCGGGCAAGCTTCTGGACCGGATCCTCGAAGCCTGCGGGATAACGCGGGAAGAGGTTTACATAGGCAACATTGTAAAGTGCCGGCCTCCCGGAAACCGCGTACCGCTCAGAGAAGAGGCGGAAGCGTGCCTGACCTTTCTACAGCAGCAGATCGGACTTATCAAGCCGAGGATCATCGTGCTGCTGGGCTCAACGGCCCTTCAGAACCTGATTAGTCCGGACGCCAGGATTACCAGGGTGCGCGGTCAGTGGCTGGGTCCGATTTACGGCGCCAGGGTGATGCCCACCTACCATCCGGCGGCGTTACTGCGCGATCCGGGTAAGAAACGGGAAGTTTGGGAGGATTTCCAAAAGATTCGGGACGAGTATAACGCCTTGAAGAACGGCTGACCTGCTTCCGGGCTTTATTGTTGCGTGACCGGGCAGGTGCGTAGTAGAATTATCGAACGATGTTGTCCGCTTTAGGTTCAGTCACCATGCCGTGATTCCGTCCCGGCGGGCTTGTTGCAGAACCGCTGTCAGCCGGCTTTCTGCGGCGCTTATATTAAAAACGCTTGTATCCACAAAGTCCTTGTCGCAAAGATCGAACTGCCTGTACCTGATCCTCACGAGCTCCAGCACCCGATGAAATTCCTCAATCAGGGGTTGTTCCTGTTTCGGACGAATCAGAAAAGGAAACGGCACGTCATAGACTCCTTTCATCCGGTTAATTTAACCGTCAAAACGGCGCCGGGGCATACCCGTAGCGCTCACATGGACGGCTGGTAGAATCCTATGCTTGAACCGGAAGAATAAGCCCATATTATTTGTCTTCACAATAAAACCTCGCGTCCGGTTCCAGGAGACTGCTGCAAAACGGCGTCTGTCTGTTTCAGAAGTCGGATACAGGATGTCGGAAGTCGGAGTTCTGAAAGGCATTCACTGTTACGATATCCTCACGTCAAATCTGACATCGACTTCTGACCTCTAATTCAGTACGCTTCGTTCCGGCCTTTGGGAAGTGCGAAGTGTGAGGTTGGAGATGTGCGAGGTTTGCAGGAATGTGTTCTGTGAATTGCGCCTTCGATTCCCTCTTCGAACCTCTCATATCTCTGCGCACGACAGGGACACTTATGGAACCCGAACCTTGACGATTGGCCGGTTATTTGATTAACTATAAAAGAAGTAAAATATTTATCGCTGAGTTCTCAAAGGAGAAACGGGGGACCCAGGTTTATGGGGTGAGTCCCAGCACTCAGAAAATAAATATCTTGCTAAAACAATAGAACGCCTTCATTGGGTGTTTGAGCATCTGAGTAAGATGATTCGTTCTGAGTGCTGGGTAGGGTTAGCTTTCAACCCGAACCCGTCAGCTAACCACGTAAGCGTAGAAGGACTTGTAGAACGCCGGCACGGTGTTTTACCCTTTTATTATGTACACCCCAGAGAACTCCGGGGTGTTTGTTATTTTCCGGAGGTAACAGTTTCCCCTGCAATATAACAGACGCCATATGAATTTTTCGCTAAGCCGCAATTTCAACCGGGCACGGCTTGTAAAGAGGCTTGAGTCCCATCCAGTTGTACGTTGAAAGGAGCGTGACATCTATGGGGAGGTTGATAATCGCTTCCAACAGATTGCCTGTTACAGTCAGCAGGAAAAAGGACGGTTATCATTTCCTGTCCAGCATCGGCGGGCTGGCTACGGGGCTCAAGTCTTTTTACGGCGCCCGTGACAGCATATGGGTAGGGTGGCCCGGAGAGATGCAGGACGATAAAGACAAGGTTTATGTTAAGGAGAAACTTTTAAAGGAGTTCAACTGCCACCCGGTCTTTCTTTCTTCCCATGATGTCGACGGGTATTACGGCGGTTTCAGCAACAAGACCATCTGGCCGTTGTTTCATTATTTCCCTTCGTACACCGTGTATGAAAAAACTTACTGGAAGGCTTACGAGCGGGTGAACCGGGTTTTTTGCTCCGAGATCGCAGGCCTGGCAAAACCGGACGATATCATCTGGATTCACGACTACCATTTCATGCTACTTCCCGGAATGTTACGGACGGATTTGCCCGGGGCCACAATCGGATTTTTTCTGCATGTACCATTCCCCTCGTTCGAATTATTCCGGCTGTTGCCCTGGCGCCGGGAGATTCTCACAGGGCTGCTCGGCGCGGACCTTATCGGTTTCCATACCTACGATTACGCGCGGCACTTTCTGAGCAGCGTGCTCCACCTGCTTGGCTATGACCATAAGATGGGGGAGATCACCACCAGGGACGGTATCGTTAAGGTTGATTCGTTTCCCATGGGAATAGATTACGACCGGTTCTCCGGGGTGGTAAGCGACGTGAAGGTTCAAAGAGAAGCCAAAGCCCTGAAACAGAGGTTGCGCGGCAGGAAGATTATTCTATCGATAGACCGGTTGGATTATACCAAGGGTATACCGCAGCGTCTGGAGGCCTTTGATCTTTTTCTTACAAAATATCCTCAGTGGCATGAGAAGGTCACAATGATCCTGGTAACGGCGCCTTCACGGGTCAGTCTGGACCAGTACCGGCTTTTAAAGAAGCAGGTGGATGAGTTGGTGGGAAACATAAACGGGAAGTATTCCACGGTCGGGTGGGTTCCCATCCAATACCTGAGCCGTACGCTGCCGTTTCAGCCTCTTGCGGCCATGTACGACGTTGCGGACATCGCCCTTATCACACCAGTCCGCGACGGCATGAACCTCATCGCCAAGGAATACATCGCTACAAAGGTGGACGGAAAAGGGGTCTTAATCATCAGCGAGATGGCGGGGGCGGCAAGCGAATTAGGGGAAGGTATAGTAATAAACCCGAACAATAAGGAGGAGGTTGCGGAGGCGCTGAAGGAAGCCCTGGAAATGCCCGAGGAAGAACAGATAGTGCGGAACAGGGTGATGCAGAAGCGTTTGAAGCGCTGGAACGTGACGCAGTGGGCTGAAAAGTTTATAGAGAAACTGCTTGAAGCGAAGAAGCGTCAGGAAGGGTTTCTGGTGAAGCGGTTGAACCCTGCGATAAAAGACGGATTAGTGGAAGAGTACGCAAAGGCCGATCGCCGCCTGATCTTCCTCGATTATGACGGGACGATTGTTCCGTTTTTCGACAGGCCTGAAGACGCAAAGCCGGATAACGAGATTCTAAGCCTCCTCAACGAAATCGCCTACATTTCACAAAATGAATTGGTTATCATCAGCGGACGCGGTAAGGATACCCTTGATCAATGGTTCGGTGATCTGCGGGCGAGCCTGATCGCTGAACACGGTTTGTGGATAAAAGAAAGAGGTAAAGAATGGGGAATGACCGAGTCCCTGACCGGTGAATGGAAGAAAGGGATGCGTCCAATATTCGATCTGTACGCGGACAGAACACCCGGGTCCTTTGTCGAAGAAAAAGACTTTTCCCTGGTGTTTCATTACCGGAAGGCCGAGCCGGAGTTGGGCGTGCTGAGGGCCGGGGAGTTGATGAACAACATCGCCGACCGCACAGCAAATTCGCAGCTTCAGGTGTTGCAAGGCAATAAAGTGGTCGAAGTTAAAAGCAGAGGGACAAACAAAGGGAAGGCGGCTTTGCGCTGGCTCGCAAAAGGCGGCTGGGATTTCATTTTGGCTGCGGGCGATGACTGGACGGACGAGTATATTTTCGCTGTTCTCCCCGAGACGGCTTACTCCATTAAGGTGGGGTTGGTCCCGTCACAGTCAAGGTTTAACGTCTCGTCGATCCAAGAGGTGCGATCGGTATTGAGGGAATTGGTATAATACCCGCAGTCATAAATCGTTCACACGGAGGTTGTTATGTCTTTTGATCTTCCATACGCAGCAATGTTGATACCCGTATTTTTTGTTTTGGGAGGACTCCTTGCCGGCATAGTCATAGAAAAGGTGGTTATAGCCGGCATCCACAGGATGGCCAGGAAGACCAAGTGGCAGGGTGATGATATTATTATTGGCTCCTTTTATCGAATCATAATATTCTGGGGTTTTCTGGCCGGCGTTTACGGGGCGGTCCTTACTGTTTCCCCGGCGCCGAGCATCCAGAGATTGCTTGACAAGATGCTTCTGGTGATCGCCATTCTATCCGTTACCTTGTTTTTTATGAGGCTCGCGGAAAGCTTTATCAACCTGTACGCCGAAAGAGCCAAAGGTGTTTTACCTTCCACAACGTTGTTCGTAAATATCGCCAGGGCTTTCATTTTAATCATCGGACTGCTTGTCACGTTACAAGCGCTGGGTATTCCAATAATGCCGATCTTGACGGCTCTCGGTGTAGGGGGTCTTGCGGTTGCGCTCGCGCTCCAGGACACGCTCTCCAATTTGTTTTCCGGGGTGCAGGTGATCGTTTCGAGACAGGTAAGACCGGGGGATTATGTGAGGCTCAACAGCGGCGAGGAGGGTTACGTAACGGATATTAACTGGCGCAACACCGCCATTCAGTCCTTGGCCGGAAACACATACGTCATTCCCAATGCCAAACTGGCCTCGGCCATAGTCACCAACTACAACCTTCCGGAACCGGAGATGTCGATGCTGGTCCAGGTCGGGGTAAGTTACGACAGCGACCTGGACAAGGTCGAGAGGGTGACCGTTGAGGTGGCAAAGCGACTGCTTTCGGAAATGCCGGGCGGCGTTCCCGAGGTCGAACCTTTTATCAGATACCACACCTTCGGCGACTTCAGTATTAATTTTTCCGTCATACTAAGGGTAAAAGAGTTTGTTGAACAGTATCCCGTGAAGCACGAGTTTATTAAACGGCTGCATCGACGGTATGCCCAGGAAGGGATTGAAATCCCGTTCCCGATCAGGACGATTCACCTGGAAAATGCGGAATGCGAAAATAATCAACCGCCAAGACACCAAGGGGAACAAAATGAGGAATGATGAATACGAAATGCGGAATCGAAATGTAAATCAATATTGCATTTGAGCCTTTTTTTCACGTTGAACGTTGAACGGGCCTGAAGAGCTACCTCAGTATAAGGTTGAACTACGCCTCCGTGGGGGCTTATTTTTTTTGTGATATAATGTAGCGGAGTATTTTTCGAATTGGTGTGATAAGGTGTCTACGTTTAAACTACAATCAAGTTTTACGCCGACGGGCGACCAGCCGGAGGCCATCAGCTGCCTGACCGCGGGGCTGCAAAACGGGCACCTGATGCAGACGCTTCTTGGCGTCACCGGTTCAGGAAAAACCTTTACCGTAGCCAACGTAATTGCCGCGCTGGGCAGACCGGCGCTGGTGCTCGCCCCGAACAAGACCCTGGCGGCCCAGCTTTGCAGTGAATTCAAGGAGTTTTTTCCGGAGAATGCGGTCGAGTACTTCGTGAGTTACTACGATTACTATCAGCCGGAGGCTTACCTGCCGCAGTCCGACCTTTATATCGAGAAAGACTCTGCGATCAACGACGAGATAGATAAGCTGAGGCACGCAGCGACGGCGGCGGTCCTGGGGCGCAGGGACGTGATAATCGTGGCCAGTGTTTCCTGTATTTACAGCCTGGGCGACCCGGCGGAGTATGCGGCGCAGGTCGTCTCGCTACGGCGGGGGGAGCATTACAACCGGGACGAGATCCTTCGAAAACTGGTGCAAATCCGTTACGAGCGCAACGACATTAACTTCACCCGCGGTAAATTCCGGGTGCGCGGCGACGTGGTCGACGTTTTTCCGGCATCAACGTCCGAGGCGGCAATCCGGGTGGAGTTTTTCGGCGAGGAGGTCGAGCGTATCGTCGAGTTCGATCCCCTGACGGGAAACGTGGCCGGGGAACGCTATCATGTGTCCTTTTTCCCCGCTACGCATTATGTCACCACGCGTGATCGCCTCGAACCGATAATCACGGAGATCGAGGCGGAGCTGCAGGAGCGGGTGGCATGGTTTCAGCAGCAGGGAAAGCTTATCGAGGCGCAGCGGATCGAAAACCGCACCCGTTTTGACCTGGCGATGTTGCGGGAGATAGGGTTCTGCAAGGGGATTGAAAACTACTCGCGCTACCTTACCGGACGGGCGCCGGGCGAGCCGCCGTACACGCTTTTGGACTATTTCCCGAAGGATTTTATAATGTTTGTGGATGAATCGCACGTATCGATCCCGCAGCTTCACGGCATGCATGAAGGCGACCGGGCGCGGAAGCAGGCGCTGGTGGAATACGGTTTCCGGCTTCCCTCGGCCTTCGACAACCGTCCGCTCCGGTTCGACGAGTTCGTCGAGCGGGTAAACCAGGTGGTTTTCATTTCCGCCACGCCGGGTAATTATGAACTTCAAAAGAGCTCCCTAGTGGTGGAACAGATCGTCCGGCCCACGGGCCTGGTTGACCCTTCGGTCGTGGTACGGCCGACAAGGGAACAGATAGACGATCTGCTGGGGGAAATCAAGGCGCGGGTGGCTAAAAACGAGCGGGTGCTCGTGACCACTCTGACCAAACGCATGGCGGAGGACCTTTCTGATTATTTAAAAGAGGCCGGGATAAAGGTTCGTTACCTCCACAGCGATATAGATACGCTGGAGCGTATGGCGATTATACGCGACCTGAGGATGGGGGTTTTCGACGTCCTGGTGGGGATCAACCTTCTGCGGGAGGGCCTTGACCTGCCGGAGGTCAGCCTGGTTGCCATACTGGATGCGGACAAGGAGGGGTACCTCCGTTCGGAGCGCTCGCTTATCCAGACTTCGGGGCGGGCGGCGCGGAACATCAACGGACAGGTGATCCTGTACGCCGACAAGGAAACGGGTTCGATGCGCCGGGCGATTGCGGAAACGGAGCGGCGGCGGCGACTGCAGTTGGAGTACAACCGCACGCACGGCATCACACCCCGTACGATTTATAAACCGGTGCGCGACGTGATCGAAGCGACTAAGGTGGCGGAAGAAGAAGGGGTCTATCAGGTCAAACCCGGCGAGATACCGACCGAAAAGCTCAAGCGTATGGCGGCGGAATATGAAAAACAGATGCGCGAGGCGGCGCGCAGTCTCGAATTCGAGCTTGCGGCGCACCTGCGGGATATACTGCTGGAGTTAAGGGCCGAACTCGCGAAGAGAGAAGGGCCTTTTAAAAGAAGTCAGAAGGTAGAAGGTAGAAGGTAGGAGATAGCGAGTTGCGGGTTGCGGGTTGCGGGTTACGAGTTACGAGTCACGAGTCATGGGTTGCGGGTTACGAGTCTTTAGTTCCGGGATTCTTATCCTATATTCTGGCTACTGACTACTACATACTTTGATTTTAAAGCGGTGGGATATCAACGGTTATGCAAAAAACGATTTTGGTAAGAGGCGCAAGGGTACACAACTTAAAGAACATCACGGTGAGTATCCCCCGGAATGAACTCACGGTTATTACGGGGCTTTCGGGATCCGGAAAGTCCTCGTTGGCCTTTGACACAATTTACGCCGAGGGTCAGCGTCGTTATGTCGAATCGCTGTCGGCATACGCCAGACAGTTCTTAGGGCAGATGGATAAACCCGACGTTGACGGCATCGAAGGGTTGTCACCGGCCATTTCCATCGACCAGAAATCCGCAAGTCACAACCCGCGTTCAACCGTGGGTACGGTGACCGAGATCTATGATTATCTGCGGCTTCTTTACGCCCGCATCGGACAGCCGCACTGTCCCCAGTGCGGTCTGCCCATCCGGCAACAGGCGGTTTCCCAAATGGTGGACCGGCTGCTTGCGCTTCCCGAAGGGACCAGGGTCTTTATTTTAGCCCCTGTGGTGCGGGGGAAGAAGGGGGAGCATGCCCGGATTTTGGACGACGCCCGGAAGCAGGGGTTTATACGAGTGCGGGTGGACGGCGTGGTCCAGGAGTTAGCCGATGCCGAAATCCGGCTTGATAAGAACAAGAAGCATAACATCGAAGTCGTGGTCGACCGGTTGGTAATAAAGGAAGAGGCGGCCTCCCGCCTGGCCGACTCCTTCGAGACGGCGCTCAGGCTGGCCGACGGATTGGCGGTGGCGTCGGTCATGGACGGGGAAGAGCTGCTTTTCAGCAGCAGGTTTGCCTGTCCGGAATGCGGGATAAGCCTGCCCGAGCTTTCGCCGCGGCTGTTTTCCTTTAATAGTCCGTACGGCGCTTGTCCCGACTGCACCGGTCTGGGTTCCCATTTAAAGCCCGATCCCGAACTTATCATCGACCGGCGCAAGAGCATCCAGGAGGGCGCTGTGGCGGGCTGGTCGTTTTACAGTTATCAGTATCACTTGTTGGAAGGGCTGGCGAAACACTACGGTTTCGCCGTTAACGAACCGTTCGGGCGGTTGGCGCAGGAGCACCAGCGGATTATTCTTTATGGTACCTCCGGCGAGCGGGTGCGTTTCGTACACCACGATATGAGCGGAAGGCGCCGGGAGTACCTCGCGCCTTTCGAGGGAGTAATACCGTATCTTTCCCGGCGTTACCGCGAGTCGACATCGGACTATATAAAAAGTGAAATCGAACGTCTGATGCGGCCGCAGCCCTGCGGCACTTGCGGCGGCGCCCGTTTGAAGCCCGAGGCGCTGGCGGTGAAGGTCGGGGGACAATCGATAAATCAGGTGACTACGCTTTCCGTTGCGGAAGCCCTGCGGTTTTTTGACGAACTTGAACTGGGTGCGCGCGAGCAGATGATCGCCAGACAGGTTTTAAAGGAGATAAAGGCCCGCGTCGGCTTCCTCGCCAACGTGGGCCTGGATTACCTGACCTTCGACCGTTCGGCGAACACCCTCTCCGGAGGGGAGGCACAGCGCATTCGTCTTGCCACGCAGATCGGTTCGGGGCTGATCGGTGTGATTTATATTTTGGACGAGCCGAGTATAGGGCTTCACCCGCGGGACCAGGGGCGGTTGCTGGCGATGCTCAAGCGCCTGCGGGACCTCGGCAATACCGTGATTGTCGTGGAGCACGACGCGGAGACGATTCTGAGCGCCGACCATATCATCGATATAGGGCCCGGGGCGGGGGCGCACGGCGGACAGGTGGTGGCGGAGGGCCCGCCGGCTGAAATCATGCGCCATCCCCAATCACTCACCGGGAAATACCTGAGCGGACGGAAACAGATACCGGCGCGGGCCCGCCGGCGTCAGGAAGAGCGGTGGCTGAAGGTGCTCGGGGCGGGCGCTCACAACCTGAAGGGTATCGACGCGGCGTTCCCGGTCGGGCTCTTCACCGCTGTCACCGGTGTTTCGGGCTCGGGCAAGAGCACGCTGGTCAACGATATCCTTTATCGGGCGCTGGCGCGGGAGCTTCACGGGGCGCGCGAACTCCCCGGAACCCATCGGGCGCTCGAAGGACTGGAGAACATCGACAAGGTGATTAACGTCGACCAGTCTCCTATCGGACGCACTCCCCGGTCCAATCCGGCCACTTATACCGGGATGCTGACCGATGTCCGCGAACTTTTTTCACTCCTTCCGGAGGCGCGGGTGCGGGGTTATAAACCCGGGCGGTTCAGCTTTAACGTCGCCGGCGGCCGGTGCGAGGCCTGCCGCGGGGACGGCATCGTCAGGATTGAGATGCATTTTCTGCCCGATGTCTACATACCCTGTGAGGTCTGCAAGGGACGGCGGTACAACCGGGAGACACTCGAGGTCAAGTTCAAAGGGAAAAGCATCGCCGGTGTCCTCGGATTTTCGGTGGATGAGGCGCTGAAGTTTTTCGAAGACCTGCCGAAGATTTACCGTCGTCTGAAAACGCTGCACGACGTGGGTTTGGGTTATATCCGTCTGGGGCAGCCCGCGACCACGCTTTCCGGCGGCGAGGCCCAGCGGGTGAAGCTGGCGACCGAGCTCTCGCGCCGGAGCACCGGACGGACGCTTTACATCCTGGACGAGCCCACTACGGGTTTGCATTTTGACGACGTCGCGAGACTGCTCGAGGTGCTTCACCGGCTGGCCGACGCGGGCAACACGGTCGTTGTGATTGAGCACAACCTGGATGTGATAAAAACAGCGGATTACATCATCGACCTGGGGCCGGAGGGCGGCGACAGGGGGGGCACGGTTGTTGCCGAGGGTACTCCCGAGGAGGTGGCGCTTGCGCCGCCGTCTTACACCGGACAATATCTCCGGCAGCATCTGAGCGATCTGAAGGACAGGCTGGCCGCGGAGGCGGCGGGAAAATAGTTCAACGTTCAACGTTAGGGCTAATGCTGATGGGCTTTTGGGGTCGGTTTTAAGTTCAAAGTTTATAAAACAGGAGTCGAATTTAGAAAACAGAAGATGGACCAGAAGCTGATTATGACGGTTGACGCTGACGGTGGGGTAGATATCAGATTGGAGCATCCCTTAGCGGAAAAGGCGAAAAAGCTTCCGGAGCAGCCCGGGGTTTACCTTTTTCACGACGCGGCCGGCGAGGTGATCTATGTAGGAAAAGCCGTGTCCCTGAAAAACCGGGTACGTTCCTATTTTCAGAGCGGCCGTCACGCCAAGGTTCTGGCGATGCTGGATAAGGCCTTCGAACTCACCTTCATCGTTACCGAAAACGAGGTGGAGGCGCTGGTGCTTGAATCCAACCTGATCAAGCGCCACCGGCCCCGCTACAACATAATCCTGAAGGACGACAAAAGTTACCCTTACATTAAGGTCACCCTTGATGAAGAATACCCGCGGGTACTTTTTTCCCGGAGGCGGCTCAAAGACGGCGCGCGTTATTTCGGTCCCTTTACGTGGGCCGGCGCGGTATACGAGACGCTGCGGTACACCCGGACCGTTTTCCCGTTCCGTTCGTGTAAAAAGATGGTGCCGGAGCGCAGCCGTCCCTGTCTGAATTACCACATTAAGCGCTGTCCGGGGCCGTGTACCGGTCAGGTAGATCCCCGTGTCTACCGGCAGGGTATAAGTAACCTGTGTATGTTACTCGAAGGACGGTATAAGCCGGTAATGAGACAACTTAAAAAAGAGATGGAGACGGCGGCGGCAGGCCTGGACTTCGAAAAGGCGGCCGTGCTTCGCGACCGGCTGAAGGCTTTGGAGGCAATTCTTGTTCGACAGCGTGTGGTTTCCGGAAAAAACGAGTATCAGGACGTGATAGCGCTCGGCCGCTCGGGCGAGAGCGCGGTTGCGGCGGTGCTTCAGGTCCGGAGCGGAAGGCTGGTCGGGCAGGACCTGTTTACGCTGGCCGGGGCGGCCGGACGGAGCGACAACGAAGTGACCGCCGGTTTCCTTAAGCAATATTACAGCGGCGTGGCGACGTCGATACCGCGCGAGGTGATCCTCCCGGCGGATCCGGGGGATGAGGGCGCGGTCTTAACCGCTTACCTCAGGGGAAAGGCAGGAAAAACCGTCGTCCTTACCGTTCCACGCCGCGGCAGAAAAAAGGAGCTTCTTGAACTCGCGCGCAAGAACGCGGCGCTGGGACTGGAAGAAAAGGACCCGCAGGAGCTGCCGAAAGAGGACGCCCTCATAGGGCTGGTAAAATTCCTCGGGCTTAAAGAGCTGCCGCGGCGTATCGAGGGTTACGACGCCTCCTGTCTCCAAGGGACGGCGCCGGTGGCGGTGATGGTGGTTTTTCAGGACGGAAAACCGCAGAAAAACGGGTACAGACGTTTTGCGGCGGGACCTACGGGCAAACCGGACGATTACGGTGTTTTACGGGAAGCGCTGAAACGGCGTCTTGACCGGGCAAGGGAGGAACAGAGCGCCGTTGAGGAAGGTATTCTGTCTCAAAAGTCGGCCAAGTTCCTGCCGCTTCCGGACCTGTTGCTGGTTGACGGAGGCGCCGGCCAGGCCGCGGTGGCTCAGGAGGTGCTGTTGAGTTTCGACTTTACAGGGATCCCTGTGCTGGGGCTGGCCAAGGAAAACGAATGGCTTTACCGGCCCGGCCGGGCGGCGCCCATCATGATTCCCCGGGACAGCGCCGCTTTGATGCTTCTGCAGCGGGTGCGGGACGAAGCCCACAGGTTTGCGATTGGTTACCACCGCAAGCGCAGAGGAAGGAGTCTAAGGTCCGTCCTCGAAGAGATTGAAGGTATCGGACCGGTGCGGCGCCGCGAGCTTCTGCGCTTGTTCCCTTCGCTTGAAGCGCTTAAGACGGCGGATACGGACGCGCTCTGTAAGGTTCCGGGAATGAACCGGCGCGCCGCTGACGCGGTTAAACGCTACTTTCAAGATGCGGTGCAGGACGGAGTCAAGGAAAAAAACTAGTGCCGTTTAAACCGGGTGCAGGGGTATAACCGGCAACAACGGCGAATATAAACATAAAACCGTGACCCTGAAAAAAAACGGTTACAGAAGCTGATCATGGAAGGTCTAACAGGCGCGAACAATGAACAGGATAAAGCTGATTGCGGCGGACCTGGATGATACCTTGCTCGATCCCGGGCTTAACATTACCCCGCGGGTAAAAGAGGCGGTAAAAGGGGCTTTGGAACGGAAGGTGAGTGTCGTTATCGCTACCGGCCGGATGTTTTGCGCCGCGCTTCCTTTTGCCCGGGAGCTTTCTCTCGAAACTCCCCTTATCACCTACCAGGGAGCGCTGGTAAAGGACCGGGCAGGAAGGGTGTATTTCTATCAACCGGTGCCGCTCGAGCTTGCGCAAGACGTAATCACGCATCTTGCCCCGACCGGTTTCCACATCCAGGCTTACGTTGACGACACCCTTTGCATGCCGCGGCTTTCGCCTGAAGGGGAACGGTACGCCCGGCTTTCCGGGGTTATCCCACGGATTGTAGGGGACTTGCTGCGTTACTTGAATGTGCCACCGACGAAAGTACTGATGGTGGCGCCGGAAGAAGAAATCGACAAGCTTCTGCCGGGGCTTTTGAAGCGCTACGCAGGTCGTTTGCATGTGAGCAAATCAAAGCCTCATTTCCTGGAGTTCTCACACCCCGAGGCCACAAAGGGTGAGGCTCTGAAAAGGCTGGCGACCGCGTTCGATCTTAAACGGGAAGAAATAATGGCTGTCGGCGACAGTTACAACGACATTCCGATGCTTGATTTTGCCGGAACGGCGGTGGTTGTGGGAAACGCCCGAGAGGAGATAAAATCCCACGCCACTTACGTCACCGCGCCTAACAGCGAGGATGGAGTGGCGGCGGCCATTGAGAAACTTGTTTTAGGGAAGGTAGAAGATAGAAGGTAGAAGATAGAAGGTAGAAGATAGAAGATAGAAGAGGGGAGTCCTCAGTCGACAGTCCTCAGTCCGGGGAGCAGTGGAGGAGAGATGATTGTGGTTTGAGGGTTGTAGTTTTGACTTAGGACTTGGGACTTGACGATTCATCCCTCAGTGTCCTTCTGAGGTTATAATCGGTTCCGGCTTGTCCGGGTTAGGGGGAAATTGCTTGGGCAATTACGTGGTGGGGGTGGATCTCGGCGGGACAAAAATATACACGGCTCTGGCCACGCTTGACGGCAAGATACGGGCGGAATTGAAAGTCCCCACCCTTGCCCGGGAGGGCTATGAGGCTGTTCTCAACCGCATTGCGGAAACGGTAACGGAGGTACAGCGGTCGGCAGGGGTATCGGGAGGTCTTCTCCGAGTTGGGATCGGCGCCCCCGGACCTCTCAACACGGAAACGGGCGTTGTATACATGGCGCCTAACCTAGGGTGGCACAATGCGCCGCTCAAGGCTTCCCTGGAAGAGATTATAAAGGTTCCGGTTTTTGTCGATAATGACGCCAATCTGGCGGCATGGGGTGAGTTCGTTTACGGCGCGGGAAGAGAGAGCAACGACCTGGTTTACGTAACGGTCAGCACCGGGATCGGCGGTGGTCTGGTTCTGGGGGGGCGGCTTTACCGCGGAGCGGGTTACGGCGCCGGTGAAATCGGCCATATCACCGTCCTGCCCGACGGGCCTTTGTGTCAGTGCGGGAACAGGGGTTGTCTTGAGGCGCTCGCTTCGGGGACGGCGGTGGCCCGGGAGGCTAAAAACCTTATCGCCCAAGGGCAGGGACGGGCTATCCTCGCCGCGGCGGGCGGAGTGATTGAGACCGTGACTGCGGAAACCGTGAGCCTGGCGGCTTATCGGGGTGACGGCGAGGCGCTCGGTCTTTTCAACACAGCAGGCGGTTGGTTGGGGATCGGTGTAGGGGTTGTTTTAAACCTGCTTAACCCGGCCGTTGTTGTTCTCGGCGGTGGTATGATGAAAAGCGCATCCCTTTTCTGGGGGACTCTGGAGGAAGAAACGAGAAGCCGTGCCTTTTCAAGCGCGTGGGAGGCGGCGCAGGTAGTAACCGCCGAACTGGGTGGAAGGGCGGGTGTTTTCGGCGCCGTCGCCTATGCCCTTAAACCAGGATAACAGTTCGGAATTAATTGAACCGCCAAGACGCCAAGGATAAATGCGGAATGATGAATGCGGAATGATGAATGGATGCAAGGGGAACGTTGGCACCGCGGATTATACAGATAGGTATAACTAAGCGATTTTTTTGACTCAGGACTGGCGACTCGTGACTCGTGACTGGCAACTAATGGTGGAGGTTAAGAAATATAGTGCGTTTTGGTATAGAGGCGTGGAGAACCTTCGAACGGGGATGCGAGCGTGAGTGGCTGGTCACCAACGGGATCGGCGGTTACGCTTCCGGCACCATTATCGGGGCTAATACGAGAAGGTATCACGGACTCTTGGTTGCGGCCTTGAAACCTCCGGCGAGACGCTTTCTTCTCCTGGCCGGGCTTGACGAAAGAATAGAGAGCGCAGGAGTTTATTACAACCTGGCGACAAACCACACCGCGGGCGGGGTGACGGAAAGCGGTTATGTCCACCTGCAGAGGGTGGTCATCGACCCCTTTCCGGAATTCACCTATTGCTTCGGAAATATCCTCCTACGGAAGCTTATTTTTATGCCCTACGGCGTAAACGCCACTGTTATCCTTTACCGGATATACAACGGCGGCTCGGCGGCCCGTATCACCCTTGCGCCGATGGTCAACTGCCGCGGTCATCACGGAAACAGCTTCAAAGGCGAGATCGGTTTCCGCCAGGAGCCGGTTTCCGGGGGTGTAACGGTGCACGGCGGTGCAGGGTCGCCGCCCTTGATACTGCAGAGCAGCAAGGGGAAGTTTTATGCCTCACCAGACTGGTTTTACGGCATGCATTACCCCGCGGAGGCCGAGCGGGGGCTTAACCCCTGGGAGGACCATTTCCTGCCGGGACGGTTCGATGTGACGCTGCCGGCGGAGAAGGAGACCGTTTTCACGGTGACGGCTGCGGCGGGCGAGGGTCTCGATCCGGCCTCGGCCGGGGCGCTTCTTTCGAAGGAGAAAGAAAGATTTCAAAAGCTTGAAAAAGACACCGGCCTTAACGACCCGTTCGCCTTGGACCTGGCACGGGCGGCGGACGCTTTTATCGTTAAACGGGCCGCCACCGGTTCCGCGACCGTGGTTGCCGGCTACCCGTGGTTCACCGACTGGGGTCGCGACGCCATGATCGCTTTACCCGGTCTTTGCCTGATAACCGGCCGGTATACTGAAGCCCGGGAGATACTTACCCTGTTCGGTTCACACCTCAGGGGCGGACTTCTACCGAACCTGTTCCCGGAAGGCGGCGGGGAGCCGCTTTATAACACGGTGGATGCCGCGCTCTGGTACTTCCAGGCCGTCCATAAGTATTTTGAGTACACTGCGGACGAGGATTTTGTTTTGAAGAAAATGCTTCCGGTGCTGACCGGGATCCTGAACCACTATGCGGAAGGAACGCATTTTGGGATTCGGATGGATAGCGACGGCCTCATTCAGGCCGGTGATCCCGGTATACAGCTCACCTGGATGGACGCAAAGGTGGGCGGCTGGGTCGTCACGCCCCGGCACGGCAAAGCGGTCGAGATAAACGCCCTCTGGTATAACGCCGTCTGCATCATTGAAAACCTGTATCGTCATTTCGGGCTCGCTTTCCCTTTTACCGGGCTTAGCGACCGGGTTCGAAGCGGCTTTAACGCCTTCTGGTGTCCGGATGGCTACCTTTACGATGTCCTGCGCAGCGACGGCAGCGACCCCGCTATCCGTCCCAACCAGATTTTCGCCGTGAGCCTCCCGTATTCCCCGCTCGAACCGGAGCGGGCCCGGGCTGTGGTGCACCTTGTCGAGCAGGAACTCTACACCCCTTACGGTCTGCGTTCCCTTTCCACAGGAGATCCGGCTTATAAAGGCCGCTATACGGGGGATGTTAAAAGCCGGGATGCCGCATACCACCAGGGGACGGTTTGGAGCTGGCTCCTGGGACCCTTTGTTACCGCTTACCGGAAGGTCCATGGTCAGTCCGTGGCCAGCCGGGAAAGGGCGCGCGCTTTTATTGCGCCTTTTATAGATCATATCGGCGATCACGGGGTGGGTTACGTGTCGGAAATCTTTGACGGGGACGCGCCTCATTGGCCCAGGGGTTGCTTCGCCCAGGCCTGGGGCGTGGCGGAGATCCTCCGGGCGTACGTGGAGGACGTTCTGGAGGCCGATAAAGGGAAGAATAAAAAAAGGCAGCGGCAATAGTTTCAATAAGAAGTCTGTTTAAAAGGAGTCGTGCATACTGACCCGGCATTGCCGATCTGATGTAGCTATGCGAAGCTTATCAGGGCGCTCGGCAAAGCAGTACTATTTAAAAGGAGGAGATCGGTTGGTGGATCTTAATGACGCTGCGAAGTTAAAGGCTCTGGATTCGGTGGGAATGCACTCCGCGCTGGCGGATCTGGGCGCTCAGTGCACCCGGGCGTATGCCGCGGGGCAGAAGGCCCCCATGCGGACGGTAGACGACGTGCGGGCGGTGTTGGTGACGGGATTGGGGGGGTCCGCCATCGGCGGCGATCTTCTACGAGTTTACTGCCAGGAACGCCTCGGGGTGCCGGTTCAGGTGAACCGGGACTATACCCTGCCGGCGTTTGCGGACAGCAAAACACTGGTTTTTGCGGTAAGCTATTCGGGGAACACCGAAGAGACTTTAAGCGCTTACCACCGCGCCCGGGAAAAAGGGTCCCCGGTCGTCGTGTTAACCTCAGGCGGGAAGCTGCGGGAGCTTGCGGACGGGGATAACGTACCTGTCGTACAGATACCCGCCGGGTTGCAACCGCGGGCGGCGACGGGTTATCTATTCCTCCCGATGCTTGCGATCCTTGAACGGATGGGTCTCTTTGAGGGCGTTGGGGCGGAAGTGGATGAACTGGGGCGGGAAATGAAAAGGCATGCCGCCGTGTACGGTATAGAAACGCCAGCCGATAAGAACCCGGCCAAACGGCTCGCGCAGAAGTTTAAGGAACACATTCCGGTTATCTGGGGGGCCAGCGGCAGCACCGAGGTTGTGGCCCAGCGCTGGAAGGGGCAGATTAACGAAAACGCAAAGGCACCGGCCTACTGGAATGTTTTTCCGGAGCTTAACCACAACGAGATCGTGGGTTTTGAAAATCCCGCGGATTTGCTTAAGAAACTCTGGGTCGTTATGTTAAAGGATAAGGGTGATCACCCCCGTGTAGGCTATCGAATGGAAGTCACCAGCCGGGTTATAGCGGATAGGATCGCCGGTATTACCGAGGTAGTATCCACCGGAAGCGGTATGCTTGCCCGTCTCTATTCTCTTATTTACATGGGTGACTGGACGAGTTTCTACCTCGCGGTGCTTTATGGCATTGACCCCGGACCGGTTAAGGTTATAGACTACTTAAAAGGGGAACTGGCCAAGCGGTGAATTGAATTCGGCAGGGAAAAGCCGGAGGCCAGGAGGTTCATGGTCCCAAGTCAAATTCAATTAAATTCTTGAATGGTTTGCTTAAAAGAGGTACTTGGAATGCCGAGTTCCCGGCTGGTAATATTGACAGGGCTTTCGGGTGCGGGCAAGTCGCAGGCGGTGCGGTGTCTGGAGGACATCGGCTTTTTCTGCGTTGACAATCTGCCTCCCTCCTTGATCCCGACCTTTGCGGACCTGTGCGCGAGGGCGGCGGCGCCCATCCAGCGTATCGCCCTGGTCGTGGACGTACGTGGCGGTGAGCTCTTCGACGCGGTTTTCAAGGTGCTTGCGGGTCTGGACCAGGATGGGTTTCCGTACGAGATCGTTTTTTTGGAGGCTTCCGACGAAACACTGGTGCGGCGTTTTAAGGAATCCCGCCGCCCTCATCCGCTGGGCGGCGAACTGCTGGACTCGATAAGGGAAGAACGGATGCGGCTGCAGGAACTTAGGGGGCGGGCGCACAAAGTCATCGACACCACGGAGCTTCCGGTCCAGCAGCTTAAGGAACAACTGACCAACCTGTTCGGAAGCGGAGAGGATCTCCGCCGTTTCCGGATAACCGTTCTATCTTTCGGATATAAGTTCGGCATTCCGCTGGACGCCGACCTGGTAATCGACGTACGTTTTCTGCCCAATCCCCACTATATCGCACGCTTACGGCCGCTTACCGGGGATGACCCGGGCGTAAGGGAATTCGTTTTCGCCTCTGCGATAACCGTTGAATTTCTGACCAAATTCATCAACCTGGTGGACTTCCTGATCCCGTTATATATCAAAGAGGGGAAGACGATGCTGACCGTGGCCGTGGGTTGCACCGGTGGACGTCACCGGTCGGTGGCGATCGCAGACAGACTGGACGAGATTCTTTCGGCAAAGGAGTACCAGGTAACGGTGCGCCACCGGGACGTGCAGCGGGAAGTCAATCAGTAGGCTGATGTCTCCGCAGCGCAGGTCGGGGGCACGGTATATTGAAGCCGCCGTAGCCGACGAAACCAATTAAAGGCCGCGAGGGAGGGCCTTTTTTAACGTTTGTGTTTGCTTGCCGGTCGCCGTGTTTGTCCCGGCGGCCGTTCTTGTATGGTTCCTGTAAACCGCTGTGCAAGAGCAGGGTACAAGAACGCGGTTAAATGTGTTCTGGGTGGTAACCGGCACATAGAGACCCCTGTATGCTGAAGCGGGTCAGTACGACGGGAAATACAGCAACCGGCGGTTTGTATGCGAGCTGAAACGTTATACCCTTTAACGTGGGCGGGTTTCATAAGCCGTCCTGGGGGAAAAAGCATCGCAACCCGCCGCTGATTGGTGATATAATGTCGGTGAAAGGCGTTGTGATAATGGGCGTTTCGTCTTTTTCCGGGGCTGCCAAAGGGGATCTGGTACGGGTCATCGGGGAGCGGCCATGCTGTATTCTGAGTGAGCTTGCCGGATTGGCCAGGGTCGCCGCGCGCGCGGTAAAAGGTACCGGTGACGGGGTCGATATCCGCACCGAGAACCCTGCGGTCGCCAGAAAGGTATACAGGTTGGCGCAGGCCGTGTTCGATCTCCCCGTCACGATCGTTACGCGGGAACAAAGACGGTTTCGAAAAACGAAACTCTTCCTTGTCCGGATTCACGGGGAACCCAATAAAATCATGGTTAAAGTAGGTATTGCCGACCGTTTTGGACATCCCCTTCCAGGTATTCGACGTATGCTGTTGCAGAGAGAATGTTGCCGCCGGTCATATCTCCGGGGGCTTTTTCTTGGCGCAGGCTGGGTCAGCAACAGCGGCGAGGGGTATCACCTCGAATTCATATCCCCGTCAGCGGTTTGCGCCCAGGATATAATAGACCTGCTGAACCGGTTTGGATTAAAAGCACGCTCTGCCGCAAAGAAGAACGGTTATGTGGTTTATCTCAAGGAAAGCGCCGCGATAAGCCATTGTCTTAAGCTGATGGGAGCTGCCGGCGCGCTTTTGGATCTGGAAAACGCCCGCATTTTTCGGGAAATAAAGAACAGGGTCAACCGTCTGGTGAACTGCGAAACCGCCAACCTCAACAAGACCGTTGAGGCATCGCTGCGGCGCAAGGAAGAAATAGAACTTATTATTGCGCACATAGGGCTGGAGGGAATACCGGATGAACTAAGGGAACTCGCACGCTTAAGGCTGATTCATCCGGAAATCACCCTGACGGAACTGGGCGAACTGCTGTATCCTCCGCTAACAAAATCCTGTGTTAATCACCGCTTACGTAGACTATCCGCTATTGCCCGGCGTATAAAAAAGGATAAGGGTGTTTTAACCCACAACGTAACACCCGACTCAAAGTCCAAAAAACGGTTTCCCCGCGGGCGCAAGAAGATTTGGCGGAAAACAACCATACAAGGAAGATAATAATCGTACGAAATTAAGCCACATCGTGTTAAACTCCTGGAGGGAAGGTTATGGGTACCGGTCCGAATGTACGCCTTGAACACACGCAAAAACTGGTTTTTAGAAACGAACTTCAACAGGCGGTAGCGATACTGCAGTTCTCCTCACAGGAACTTGAAGGTTTCATTAGTGAACAATTGGTTGAGAATCCTCTGCTTGAGATGAGGGAAGAAGAAAGCTGCGGGGATTCCTTCGGAAATGAAGCAAAAGGAACCGAGGAGGAGCGGGAAAGCACAGACTGGATAGACTACTTTTCTGATTCAAGTGACTTGGGTCTGGCACGGGATGACGGTTCTGCTTCCCGCGGTGTCGACCCGGAACGCTCAAGCGGAGTGCTTACCCTTTACGACTTTTTGATCACCCAGGTCGGGTTACTGCGTCTTTCTAATTATGACCAGTTGATCTGCGAGTATATAATCGGTAACATCGACGGTGATGGTTATTTCCGAATAAACACACGGGAGGCCGCCGGATATCTCGGGGTCCCTCAGGCCGCGGTAGAGAAGGCGCTTAAGCTGGTGCAGACACTGGATCCTCCCGGTGTCGGGGCGCGCAACCTGAAGGAATGCCTTCTCTTACAGGCTGAGAGTGCGGGATTGTCCGAAGGGCTGGTAGGGGCGATCGTTTCCGGCCACCTTGAAGCGGTGGCTGCGGGCAAGTTGGCGGGAATCGCGCGTCAACTCGGCGTTGCGACAGAGGAAGTGTCGCAGGCGGTCGGATTTATACGCTGCCTTAACCCAAAGCCTGGGAGCAGTTTTCCCGGTGAACCGGTACAGTACCTTTTACCGGACGTGATCATTGAAAAGGTGGGCGGGGAATATGTGGTTCTGATTAACGAGAACGCCTATCCGCGTTTGGTGATAAACCGTACGTACCGAGAACTGGCCCGACGGGATACCCCTAATCCTGAAGCCAAGGATTTCATTCAGGCGAAGTACAAGCAGGCGCTTTGGATTATTAAAAGCATCGAGCAGCGCAGGACGACCGTTTACCGGATAGTTACCGAGTTGGTTAAGCGACAGCGCGGTTTCTTGGACGTCGGTATCGCTGCCTTAAAACCGCTGACCTTGAGGGAAGTCGCCCAGGCGGTGGAACTTCACGAATCCACGGTTTCGCGGGCGGTGTCCAGAAAATACGTGCAGTGCCCGAGGGGGATCTTCAAACTAAAGGTCTTTTTCAGCGGGGGCTTAAGCGACGCAAGCGGCCAAGCGGTAGCCGCCCAATCGATAAAATGGTTGATTAAGGAGATTGTGGCTTCTGAAAACCCGGAAAAACCCTTAAGCGACCAGGAGATCGCCAACATCCTTGCCGCGCGCGGGCTCAAGGTTTCTCGGCGAACGGTTGCGAAATACCGGGCGGATCAGGGTATCTCCGGGACTGCCAAGAGGCGGATTCGGACAGGGGATTCGAAGAAAAAAGTATAGAATTAACGAGGCATCTATTTAGGGTCAGGATTCAGTAGCCGGTGTTTATGCGGCTTACTGAGCGGTCTGAATTTATAACGGTTCTCTCAAATATTAGGGAAGGGGTAGTAAAAAGAATGAGTACAAGAGTAGGAATCAGCGGTTTTGGACGCATCGGACGGCTTTTCATGCGTGCGGCGCTCGGACGGAAGGGAATCGAGTTGGTTGCCGTGAACCATAAGTCAAGGAGGCTTTCCGGTAACGCGGAGGAATTCGCGGGTCATTTGGCGTACAGTCTTAAATACGATTCGATCCACGGAACGTTCGGCCCCGATGTGAGCAGCGCAGGAGGGCTTATCAAGGTTGATGAGCGCGAGGTAAAGATCTTCTCGGAAGCGGATCCGGGGAGCATTCCCTGGGGCGAACTGAAGGTTGACATAGTGATTGAGTCGACCGGGAAGTTTCGCGACGGCGCCGAAGCAGCCAAGCACCTTTCCGCCGGCGCGAAAAAAGTAATCATTACTGCTCCGGCCAAAAACGAGGATATAACGATCGTGATGGGCGTAAATAATGACTTATACGACCCTGATAAACACCATATCCTTTCAAACGCGTCTTGTACAACCAATTGTCTCGCTCCCGTCGCCAAGACACTTCACAAGCGTTTTGGTATCGTGAAAGGTTTGATGAACACAATCCACGCCTATACCAACGACCAGCAGATGCTTGATATGCCTTACAAAGACTTTCGCCGCGGCCGCGCGGCCAATATGTCCATCATACCTTCCACGACCGGGGCGGCCAAAGCCATCGGACGGGTTATGCCGGAACTCGAAGGCAGGTTGAACGGGCTTGCCTTCAGGGTCCCTGTTCCCAACGTTTCGGTGGTGGACCTGGTTGTGGAGCTTACCATGCCTGTAAGCGCGGCGGAAGTCAATGCGGCGTTAAAAGAAGCTGCGCAGACCGACTTAAAGGGTATCATGGATTACACTGAACTGCCGCTGGTTTCACACGATTACAACGGGAATTCCTATTCCTCTGTGGTGGACGGGTTATCGACCATGGCGATCGGAGACAACCTCGTCCGGGTGGTTGCCTGGTACGATAACGAATGGGCTTACGTTTCCCGTGCCGCTGACCTGGTTGAATATATCGCCGCAAAAGGTCTAAAGTAATTCCAGCGGGGAAGCATATTTTCAGGGGATTACTACGCGTATAGCGCGCCGTGATAAATGAAAATAAAGACCCGTAAGCTGATTACTTGGAAGCAGCAACGTAACATGGGCGGAACGCGGCGAGAAGTAATGCAGTGCAAGGAAGACCGGCGGAGACGAACCGGAGCGTACTTGGTGCGTACGTGAGGATTCGGCTCCGCCTGGCTGACGCAGCAATGCGTTGCTTATCGTCGCGCCCATCAGAAGAAGAACACATTTTCAAGGGAGATCGATTTATGCCGAAAAAAACCGTACGGGACGTCGATGTCAAAGGCAGGCGGGTGCTCGTCAGGGTAGACTTCAACGTTCCGCTTAAAGAAGGAAGGGTAGCCGAGGATTCCCGCATCAAGGCTTCGTTACCGACGATTGAGTATCTCCGCCGGCAGGAGGCGCGGGTTATCCTGGTCTCGCACCTGGGGCGGCCGAAGGGGACGCCTGACGACCAACTCCGGCTCGATCCCGTGGCTGCCAGGTTGGAGGAGCTTATAGGGCAGCCGGTCAAGAAGGTGAACGACTGCACCGGCCCGGTGGTTAAGGCGGCTGTTGAAGCGCTTCATTCCGGAGAAGTGTTGTTGCTGGAAAATATCCGCTTCGAACCGGGCGAGACAAAGAACGACCCCGGGTTGGCGCGGCAACTGGCCGATATCTGTGACGTCTTCGTAAATGACGCCTTCGGTACCGTGCATCGCGCGCACGCTTCGAACGTGGGCGTGGCGTCGCTGCGTCAGGCGGTGGCAGGTTTTTTATTGGAAAAGGAGCTTGACGTGCTGACCCGGCTTTTGAAACAGCCGGAGCACCCTTTTGTCGTGCTTATCGGGGGCGCAAAAATCTCGGATAAGATCGGCGTTCTGGAAAACCTGGTGGAGCGCGTCGACGGCCTGCTTATCGGCGGCGGGATGGCAAATACCTTTCTTGCAGCGCAGGGTCATAAAATGGGGCTCTCGCTGGTGGAGCCGGAAAAAGGGGACGTGGCGGGGAGCCTTCTTTCACGTGCCCAAGCGCGTAATTCGCGGTTGTTGTTACCGGTTGACCTGGTGGTTGCGGAAAGCCAGGAACCGGGTGCGCCGTACCGTGTGGTCCCGGTGGATGCCGTCCCCGACGACTGGATGGCGCTCGACATAGGTCCGGAAACGGTTCGTTTGTTTGCCGCGGCGCTGGAAGACGCCAAGACCGTTTTCTGGAACGGGCCGCTTGGTTTATTTGAACAGGTGCCCTTTGACACCGGTACGGTCGAAATCGCCCGGGCGCTTCCCGGAAACGGGGTTACCACGGTGGTAGGCGGTGGTGATACCGTGCGGGCCGTCAAGCGCGCCGGGGTGGTGGACAGGATTTCGCATGTGTCCACCGGCGGCGGAGCATCTTTGAAACTCCTGGAGGGGAAAGAACTCCCCGGGGTGGCGGTTCTGCAGGACAGGTAGGAGTCAGAAGGTAGAAGATATTATTCTGTATTCTGCATTCTTGATAAAGGGGGGAGATTCCTTGGCGCGCGTTCAGATGATTGCGGGCAACTGGAAGATGAATAAAACGATACCGGAAGCTGTTGCCTTTGCGGAGGAACTGCTGCGGAGCAACGGGTTGTCCGGCGTGGAAGTGGTGTTGTGCCCGGCTTTTCCCGCCCTCTGGCCGGTTGCCGAAGCTGTGTCGGGAAGCGCCGTCCGGGTTGCCGCTCAGGATGTTTTCTGGGAGGAGCGGGGGGCGTATACCGGGGAGGTCTCACCGGTGATGCTGAAGCAGGCGGGATGCCGATATGTAATCATCGGTCACTCCGAAAGACGGCAGTATTTCGGCGAGACGGACGAGACGGTTAACCGGAAGATAAAGACGGTTTTGCGCCACGGTTTACTGCCGATCATCTGCGTGGGCGAGATACTTGAGGAGCGGGAAGCGGGGAAGACCTTTGAGGTTGTCGGACGGCAGATACACGGCGCGTTCGAGGGAGTGGACGGTGACGCTGTAAAGGAGACGGTAGTCGCTTACGAGCCGGTTTGGGCCATAGGCACCGGACGGAACGCGGCGCCGGAAGACGCCCAGACGGTGAACCGCTTTATCCGGGAAAGCCTGGAAAAACTGTATTCCCCGTCAGTAGCGGAGCAAGTCCGAATCCAGTACGGCGGGAGCGTTACGCCGGAAAACGCCGCGGTTCTGCTGTCACAGCCGGACATCGACGGCGCCCTGGTAGGAGGAGCAAGCCTTAGGGTGGATTCGTTCGCCGGTATAATTACAGCTGCGCCGAAGGTATAAGGAGGTTGAAAATGAGTATCATCGCTGACGTTTTTGCAAGGGAAATACTTGATTCGCGGGGCAACCCCACCATCGAAGTGGAAGTGGCGCTTGAAGACGGTATCGTGGGACGGGCGGCAGTCCCTTCCGGCGCCTCAACCGGCACCTATGAAGCGGTTGAGCTGCGTGACAAGGATGAACCGCGCTACGGCGGCAAGGGTGTATCCACGGCGGTGGAAAGCGTCAACAGCGAGATCGCTACGGAAATGGTCGGGATGAACGCCGTTGACCAGCAGGAGATCGATGAACTCCTAATCGAGCTTGACGGTACGGAGAATAAATCGCGCCTTGGCGCAAACGCCATTCTTGGGACGTCAATGGCGGTAGCCAGGGCGGCGGCGGATTTCCTTGACTTACCCCTCCATCGTTATATCGGAGGTGTCGGGGCTTCGCTGCTCCCTGTGCCCATGATGAATGTCTTAAACGGCGGCAGACACGCCGACAACAATCTGGACATTCAGGAATTCATGGTTGTACCGGTCGGCGCCGGTACTTTTGCGGAAGCCCTCCGGATGGGCGCAGAGGTTTACCACCGGTTGAGAAAGGTCCTTCAAGAACGGGGGCTTACCGCCGCGGTCGGTGATGAGGGCGGTTTTGCTCCACGGCTCACTTCCAACGAAGAGGCGCTGAAGCTGCTGATAAACGCTATTGAAGGCGCCGGCTACCGTCCGGGGGAGGAAGTGGCCCTGGCGATAGACGCCGCGGCAAGCGAATTTTTCAGCGAAGGCCGGTACGTTCTAAAAGGCGAGGGGAGGACGCTAACCGCGGCGGAGATGACTGAATATTACGAAGGGTTGGTAAAACAATACCCCATCGTTTCCATCGAAGACGGACTGGCGGAGGAAGACTGGGAGGGATGGGAACTTCTGACCCGGCGCTTGGGAGATGCGGTACAGATCGTAGGTGACGACATATTCGTTACCAATCCCCGGCGGTTGGACCGGGGTATATCCGCGGGTGTGGCAAACTCGATACTTATAAAACTGAATCAGATCGGAACCCTGACCGAGACGCTGGAAACGATCGATATGGCGCGCCGGGCGGGATACACTACGGTAATTTCGCACCGTTCCGGTGAGACCGAAGACACCTTTATCGCCGACCTGTCGGTTGCGACCCGGGCCGGACAGATTAAGACCGGCGCCCCCTGCCGGAGTGAACGTGTGGCCAAGTACAACCAGCTTTTGCGAATTGAGGAGCAGTTAGGTGATAGTGCGCTCTATCCCGGAAAAGACGTTTTTCGGCAATCGGGAACCGGTAGTCAGTAGGTTGTAGTCAGTAGTTAGTAATCGGTAGTCAGGGAAAGATGTGCCGGATTGCTTCAACTGGATACTGAATGCCGCCTACTGAATTCCTTGCTAACAACCTGCTGTGAATCTTCAGTATTGCCGACGCGGCTGGGGCGTGTTATAATATTTTCCGGTTTGGAGGGAAATTAATGAAAATAATTATAACCGTTTTCTACGTTTTGGTGTGTCTTCTACTGATTGCCGCAGTAATCTTACAGTCCGGACGGAGTGCCGGACTTTCGGGGTCCATCGGCGGTGCTTCCGAGAGTATTTTCGGGAAGAAAAAAGGCCTGGATGATTGGCTGGCCAAGGTTACGGTGTGGGTGGCGGTGGTATTCGGCGCAACCTCGTTGTTGCTGGTGGTATGGAAGTAGGATTAAAGAAGAGTTTGCTAAGCAGAAAAGGTGAAAACGAAAGCCCGCCTGTACAGGCGGGCTTATTGCACTCATGCGGCAATTGGAAAAGGCGATGTTACCAACCGAAAGCCGCTCTTTTACGTGAACGCCTTTTCAATCGGCGGCGCAACTTGCTTTTTCCGTGACATGCAGCCTGCTACCCACATGGACGCACCCTCCGGCTTTTTGCCGAAAGCCTTCTCCATGATCGCCGCATCACCGGCGAAGTACAGCTCCGAACCTTCCTTAATGATATCCGTGCCGATGAAGACGACCATTTCATAACCCTTACCGGCCTTAAGCTCGTTAAGATACGCGGTTATCTCGCCGGCTCTGTCGTAACACTCGTTAATGTCCACCAGTTCGGTCTGGCCGATACCGACTTTCTTGCCCCCGAAATTGAAGTCCTTAAAGTCTACGTGGACAACGTCGGCGATGGGTTTGCCCTTGATGCTCGCCTTGGACTTCTTGATGTCGATGCCGAAGGTCATTATATCGGCAATCCCGGCGATTTTAGCCAGTTCCGCGGCCACCGCTTTGTCATCATCAGTGGTGGTGGGGGACTTAAAGATAACGGTGTCGGACAGAACCGCGGAAAGGAGCAATCCGGCAAGGGTCGCGTTGCCCTTGATCTGATCCATATATTTCTTGGCGAGAACGGTTGCGGTGCTGCCAACCGGCTCTACCAGGATGTTAATCGGCGTGTTGCAGATAAAGTTCATCTTGTGGTGGTCAATAACCTCAATGATCTCAGCCTTATCGCCGCCGTCTACCACCTGAGAGGGCTCATTATGGTCCACCAGAACGAGTTTCTTCCCCTCGGCGTTCGCCAGCAGCATCGGCGCCTGTACCTTAAAGTGGTCAAGTACAAAAGCCGTTTCCTCGTTGAGTTCTGCGGGTCTGGCTGCTGTATAGCCTTTCAGCGCGGCATATACGATCGCGGAACAGACGGTGTCGGTATCAGGGGCTTTATGCCCGATTACGAAGACTTCACTCACAATCCATACCTCCTAAGCATTATAAATACTACTTTCATTAAGTTCAAATTCTTTTTTTGCCGGCGGTGCGGTTTAAGCCGCAAGCAATGATTTCTAAGAAAATACTGCTGAATCCACCTCCTTTGTATCATTTCCTTGATACCTGAAGCGGTATTCCGATAAACTCTTCTAAGGAGATGCTTTTCCCGCTTCTCCTCAACTTAGCAATTAGTGAATATTTTCGCGATGTCCCCTGATTATTCCTTTTAAAATAATAAAAAAATTTAGACAGTTTATTTGACTTGAAGCAAGCTTCAAGGATTGCGGGCTGCGCAGCCGCTGAGTTGTCCCCAATCCCCCTCTTCGGGATTGGTAAGGTTTTGCCTCTTGTTTTTAACGGATTCAGAAAATTATAATGGGCAAGGTGAGGGTTATGGCAAACGCAAGGAAGCTTCTGCGAACGCTTGATTATACGCTGTTGATAACAGCGATCTTGATCATAGTTTACGGTCTTGTGACCATTTCCAGTGCGACGCACGCCACCAGTTCGGCGGGCGGTGACGCGTATGCTTTCGTGAAGCGTCAGATGGTTTCGGTCTGTATCGGGTTTATGGTCGCCCTTTTTTTCATTGGCTGGCGGTACGAAGACCTTTCGCGTTATGCTAGATGGTTATATATCATCAACCTGATTACACTGACGGCGGTAATGTTTATGGGGCACAGCGCCCTCGGCGCACAGCGCTGGATCAAGCTCGGGCCGATGCAGATCCAGCCTTCGGAAATCGCCAAGTTTGTAATAATCATAACCCTGGCCAATTTTCTTGCCCGCCATGAAGGAAAACTTGACCGACTGCGGGATCTTATACCTGTGTTTTTGTACGTGGGTTTGCCGCTGGTGCTTATCTTAAAACAGCCGGACCTCGGGACATCCCTGGTCTTTATAGCCGTCACCTTCGGTATGCTGTACATGGCCGGCGCCCGTCCGGTCCTGCTTCTGGCTCTCGGAGGAACGGGATTGTCCGCGGTTTTTCTCTGGATATGGGCGCACCTGACACATAACGTTTGGATTCCTCTTCAGGAATACCAGCTTGCCAGATTGACGATATTCCTTAACCCGTGGAAGGACTGGCAGGGGGCCGGTTACCACATGATCCAATCCCAGATAGCCCTTGGTTCAGGGGGGATCTGGGGACGGGGTTTATTCAACGGCACCCAGAACCAGTACAATTTTCTTCCGGAACAGCACACAGACTTTATTTTTTCTGTGGTGGGTGAAGAGCTGGGATTTATCGGCGCAGCGCTGCTGCTGATTTTATACCTGGTGCTGATGGTCCGGTGTGTGAGGATCGCCGCCGCCGCGAAGGATACCTTTGGGCGTTTAATAGCGACGGGTGTTACGACGATGCTGGTCTTTCACCTGCTGGTCAACTTGGGAATGACGATGGGGATTATGCCTGTAACCGGCATCCCGCTGCCGTTTTTCAGTTACGGTGGGAACGCGATGATTACAAACCTTGCGGCGGTCGGTTTACTGGAAAATATTTATTCCCGGCGGCAGAAAATCTTGTTTTAAACTAAAGTAAGAAAGAAATTACCACAGAGGCACAGAGGCCATATTCCTCATTCATAATTCATCATTATGTATTAATCATTTGATGAGAGGCTTTACGTGGCGCTTTTTGACGATTATGCCGGAGATTATGAGTTATGGTATTCGACTCCTCGGGGCGAGTTAGTCTGGCGGTTTGAGCGGGAAGCCCTTCTGCAGTTTTTAGATCACCTTCCGGGGGGGCGAGTACTGGATATCGGTTGCGGCACGGGCATCCTTTCCCGGGAACTGGCTTACAGAGGTTTGGAAGTGACCGGGATAGATATCTCCATGGCTATGCTTAATGAAGCCCGAAAAAAATCTTATGGTTTGGGTATTACCTTTCTATACGCCGACGGCGGCGCCCTTCCTTTTCCCGAATCAGCATATGATGCGGTGGTCTGTTTTACCGTACTGGAATTTGTGGACAGACCGGATGATATTTTAATTGAGGCCTGGCGGGTATTAAAACCCGGCGGGAAACTGGTGATCGGTTTTCTCAACCGGTTTAGTCCTTGGGCTGCGGCACGGCGCGGGCAGGGCGTGTTCACCCATGCCCGGTTTTATACATACTGGGAAATGCGGCGCTTATTGAAAAGGATTTTTCAAGATTTAGATGTTGAGTGGACGGGGGTGATTTATTTCCCGCCGTGGCTTGGGGGGAAGGACCTTAGATTTGCCGGGACCCTTGATTTTTTTGGGCGTCGCATCGCGAAACCTTTCAGCGCGGTTATTATCCTCCGCATCAGGAAAAAATAATAAAATTATGAAATTTTTCTTGACCTGCGTACCTATATTTTCTAAAATATAAGGAGGATTTTGAAGAAACGTGACGAAACGTGTCGTTATGTGTCTGTGCGGAGAGGGTGTTCGTCTTGGAACTATTCAGCGGAGTTCGCAGGGTTCAGTGTTCAGCGGCTGTTGCCGGAATCGTCTTCTTTATTCTGGTGGTGGCGCTGATGGATTATTCTACGGAAGGCCGGCCCTTCCAAATAATCGTGCCCCTATTCTATTTCCTGCCGGTAGTCCTGTCTTTTTTAATCTCCCGTGTCGCCTCAATAGCCATAACCGCCCTTAGCGCACTTTCCGCTTGCCTTGTTACCTTTTTAAAGGGAACGGTGTTGTATTCGGGCGATGCTCTAAACATCGGTATCCTGGTGGTGGCGGTTATTTGTGCCTCGGCGCTTTACCTCGTCGCCGGATCGTTCAGTAACGCGGTTGCCAAAAGGCAGCAGGCTGAAGAACGGGCGCGGCGTTTGCAGGAAGTGTTTTTTGGCGTTATTAGTTCCTTGAGCCGGGTGCTTGACGCACGCGATCCTCATACGGCCCGGCATTCCCAGAGTGTGGCTGATTACGCCCTCGCGATCGCAAAAGAGATGGGACTGAGCCCTTCCCATCGGGAAACCATCTATTTTGCCGGGATACTGCACGACGTCGGAAAAATAGGAATATCCGAGCAGCCGCTTCGGAAACCAGGGAAACTCACGATGGAAGAATGGGAAGAGATTAAAAGGCACCCCGTTTTGAGTTACAGTATCCTGCGCGATATCCCCGAACTGGAGGAGATAGCAATCATAACCCTTTATCACCACGAGCGCTGGGACGGAGAGGGTTATCCATACGGGGTGAAAGGGGAGAGTATCCCGTTGGGGGCACGAATCTTGTGTGTGGCCGATAGTTACGATGCGATGACGTCGGAACGGGTTTATAAAAAAGCGATATCCCGGGAGAAAGCCCTTAATGAATTAAGACGGTGTGCGGGAGGTCAATTTGATCCTGAGGTTGTGGAAGTGTTTTTACGGTGTTTCGAAAAGGGCACCCCGAATAAGCGGTTAGAGCATCCGAAAAAAGAATTTGATATTGTTGCCGTTTAAATGATGGGAAAGCCCGAAAGGGCTTTTTTTTATTGCCGGGGTAGTTATGCTTTATTTGTTCTCAGGGTGACATATTCCCGGAAACCGCCTCATAGGATTTCCTTGGAGACAGGCCTTATTCTGGAAGTCGGATGTCAGAGGTTGAAAGTCGGAACAGATAACGAAGCTGTGCGAATTAAGACGGTGTATCAAGCCTCCGACTTTTTGCTTAACTGCCTACCTCGAAAGGGGGATTCCTAAATGGCGGGACTAGGGGACTGGCCTCAGGTGCAGCCTCGCAGGGTCGGAAAAGGACGGCGTTATGCCGTTCAGGTGGTGGTTGCCTTCACCATCTTTCTTCTCCTCCTCGGGCTGAAAGAAATGGGTGGCGACTGGGGCGCCAGGGTCCAAAAGGACCTGCGTTCAATTCTGACCACGGAATGGAACTACCAGCCGGTCTTGGAGCGCGTGGTGCGCCATGGTTTGGAAGCGGTGGACGTCGACCTTCCCTATCTCGAGGAGCCGTCGAAACCGATCGCCGCCCCGGTGGAGAATCAGTTTTGTCTACCGGTATCGGGCCGGGTGGTGCGGGGCTTCGGATGGAGCAAGGATCCGCTTGACGGGCTGGAGAGATACCACACGGGAATCGACATTGAATCCTCGGCGGGAACACCGGTGAAAGCGGTCACCGGCGGCGAAGTGGTGAAAATAGCCACTGATCCGGTTCTTGGTAGTTACGTTATGTTGGATCACGGCAAGGATATCGCTACCCTTTACGCTCAACTGCAGGAGGTTGACGTGGCGCTGGGCCAACGGGTCGCTGGCGGAAGGGTCATCGGTCTGGCGGGAACAAAGGGGGATATCACGGGGAGCGGTCTTCATTTCGAGTACCGGGAGGGCGGGCGTCCGGTTGATCCCCTGGACAGGGTTTCTGTTTTCAAGACCGGGGATGGGCGGTAGTGGGGTTATCCCTCCGCGGAATGACCATCCGGGTCAACCCTTTGTTCCTGGCCGCCTTTCTGTTGTATTACGCCGCCGGGGTGCTCGACCGGGCGGTGATCGCGTTCGGCTCGGTCCTGCTCCATGAGATGGGACATGTTCTGGCGGCGAGCGGTTTCGGGGTAAGGGTAAAAAGCGTGGAGCTTTTCCCTTTCGGAGGCGTGGCGCGATTTGAAGGAACGGGTATCCTGCGCCCTGCGAAAGAAATCGGCATCGCCTTGGGGGGGCCGCTTACAAGTGTCGCCCTCTTCTGCGTCGGTCAGGGGTTGGTGCAGTATGGGTGTCTTGGCGGCGCCAGAGCGCAGTTTTTTCTGGCGGTTAACCTGATGATCGCCGCCTTTAATCTTCTACCCGGCCTCCCCCTCGACGGCGGAAGGATAATGCGCGCGCTGCTCACGACGCGGAAAGGTTCAGGCCCCGCAACGTCAATAACCGCAATAACCGGGCAGATAATCGGATTCCTGTTGACGGTCCTGGGGATCGGGGGATTCGTCGCTCATCTTTGGGGACTGGAAGCGGCGGCCGCCGGTCTTTTCATTCTTTATGCGGCGACGTCGGAGAAAAGACAGGCGGCGTATTTGTTCGCGCATAACCTTGTGCTGAAAGAGCGGGAGCTTTCGGAGCGTCTTGTGCTTCCCGGAGAGCTGTTGGTGGCGGTTGAAGAAGCGCTTCTTATCGAGGTTTCACGGCTTTTTAATCCGGGGCGTTTTTATTTTATAGCGGTTACGGACAAGAACGGGAATGGCGTTGGACTCCTCAGCGAAACAGAAGTGATTGCGGCCCTTACCTCTTTGGGATCGGGGACACAGATCGGGCTCTTGCTGAAAGAGTCACGGCGGTGTCTATTTTAGAGGAGTTAGCCATGCGGACGCAGGCGGCTCCGACTGAAGAATGAAAATGGGGTCACCTGTAAGTCGGTTGCTTTGATGCAGAAGAATAACATAAACGTAACGCGGCGAGAAGTGACGCAGCAATGCGTTGCTTATCGCTGCGCCCTACGAATGAACGCCTATTTTCGAAGGAGGATGCAATGGATCATGGTGTATTAAGGAACAGTTTTTTAGGTGGCAGGGTTTTAGAAACCAGGGAAGAATAGAGTAGGTCAGGTTTGACTTGTAAATCAAAATGTGGTATAAGTGTTTGCAGTTTTCTGGAGGATGAATCGGTGCAGGATGTTGAGCAGCTTTTTTCGCGGGTGGAAAAACCGGGACGTTATGTGGGCGGTGAGTATAATTCAGTCCGGAAAGGGTGGGATGAGGTACAGGTACGGGTAGCATTTGCTTTTCCGGATGTTTATGAAGTGGGAATGTCTCATCTGGGTCTGCAGATTCTTTATGCCGCCGTTAACGATAGAGCGGATTCTCTTTTGGAACGGGTATTCGCACCTTGGCCGGACATGGAAAGGCTCCTGAGAGAAAACAACATTCCGCTTTTTACCCTCGAATCACGCCGCCCGGTAAAGGATTTCGACATCCTCGCCTTCACGCTTCCATACGAGTTGACCTATACCAACGTCCTGAACATTATAGGACTGTCCGGGATTGACCCTGTCGCGGAAGCCCGTAAGAATGATGACCCTTTGGTTATTGCGGGTGGTCCCTGCGTCTTCAACCCGGAACCGCTTGCTTCCTTTATCGATCTCTTCGCCGTCGGCGAAGGGGAGGAAATAATCCAAGAGATCCTGGACGCCTATATCCTTTCCCGTAAAGCCGGGGAAGGACGCCGGGAATTCTTGCGCAGAGCGGCGGGTGTGCCCGGGGTCTACGTGCCTTCCCTGTATCAAGTCGCCTACGTTCAGGGTGAAGTTGAGGGAGTCAGCCCGCTGTACCCGGACGTTCCTGCACGCGTAGCTAAGAGGGTGATACGCGATTTTGATTCCGTTTCTTTCCCGGTTCATCCGGTGGTTCCTTTGATCGAGGCCGTTCATGACCGGGGGATGCTCGAGGTTTTTCGGGGGTGCACCCGGGGGTGTCGTTTTTGTCAGGCCGGTGTTATCTACCGCCCGGTGCGTGAAAAGAAAAAGGAAACCCTGATTAACCAGGGTCTTGAGTTAGCGCGGAATACCGGCTACGACGAGATTTCCTTAAGCTCCCTAAGCTCCGTTGACTACTCGAGCCTTTCGCCGTTGATTGACAGGCTGCTGGAGGCTTTCAATACCGAGCAGGTCAGCATATCGCTTCCTTCCCTGAGGGCTGATGCTTTTTCCGTAGGGATTGCCCGGCGGCTTCAGGAGGTGCGAAAAAGCGCGCTTACTTTTGCGCCCGAAGCCGGATCACAGCGACTGCGTGACGTAATCAATAAAAAGGTAACGCGCGAAGCTCTCTTGAGCGCTGCGGAAGCGGCTTTTGCATCCGGTTGGCTGCGGCTGAAGCTTTATTTTATAATCGGTTTACCCACGGAAACGGAAGAAGACCTGGAAGGGATCGGTGTTCTGGCCAGCGACCTCCTGGCGGTCGGAGAAAAGTGCGGTGTTCCCAGGGGGCGGCTGCAGCTCACCGTAAGCGCGTCCTGCTTCGTCCCCAAGGCGCATACCCCGTTTCAGTGGGAACCAATGGCTTATACGGAAGCGTTGAACGGTAAAATAACGTTCCTGAAGAACAGACTGAAGGATCGCCGGATCGACTTTGACTGGCATGATCCCAGGATGAGTTTTATGGAAGCCGTATTTTCCCGTGGCGACCGCCGGTTGGGCGGGGCGCTTCTGGAAGCCCACAGAAGCGGTTTCCACTTTGACGGCTGGCGAGAGTATTTTTCGTTGGAACGGTGGGAGGAATCATTTGCCAGAGCCGGGTTGGATCCGGCTTATTACGCTTACCACCGTTACAATTACAGCGATGTGCTGCCCTGGGATCATATCGATAGCGGTGTCAGCCGGGATTTCCTAATGGAGGAACACCAGCGGGCCTACCGGATGGAACCCACAGCCGACTGCCGTGAGGGCGAGTGCGCCGGTTGCGGTGTTTGCACAGTTTTCGAAGTGGAACCGGTTATTTCGGAGGTCGGAGATCGGATGTCGGAAGTCGGACCCTGATATAATCCGAAAAGTGCTGCTTAACAGTTCCGGCGGTAAGATGAAGCTTCTTAGCGACAAGTCCCGGAAAGGCACGGAGTTTTGAGATAACGGGCATGCACAGAAGTCAAAGGCGGTTTTGCTGGGGATCGGTCTCCCAAGATTGATTTTTTGCGACAGGGGGACGGTTGTGTTTCGTTACAGGGTAACCTTTAGAAAAGAAGGACCGGTGCGCTGGATAGGACACCTGGACGTTGTGCGGGCTTTCGAAAGGGCGCTCCGCAGGGCGGCGTTGCCGTTGTGTTACTCGGAAGGTTTTAATCCTCGGCCGCGTATGGTTTTTGCATTACCGCTGCCCGTGGGTGTATTAGGTTGCCGGGAATTGATGGACCTGTATCTCAGGACGCCGGTCAGTCCTGAGGCGGTGAAGGCGCGTCTTTCCGATGCCTTCCCGGAAGGGCTGTACGCAGGGATGGTAAGAAGGATACCGCGGAACGCGCCGGCGCTGATGGCTGTGGTAAACCGCTCAACATACCGGATTGAAGGAGTGATTGACTGCGGGATTTCGCCGGAGGCGGTTGCGGCAGCGGTACAAGCGGTTTTGGATGCAGGGGAGATTAAAATTACGCGTTATGGTAAAGGCAAGGTAAAGGAACACGACATCAGACCGGGGATTTTCAGTTTCGAAGCTAAATGTACCTCGGGGAGGGTCAGCGGGGTTATGACGGTTAAAGCCGGCCAGCAGGGGAATGTCCGTCCGGAAGAGGTTATTGGGGCCTTCATCCGGTTTGGAGGTTTTTGCACGGACCCGCTTGATTTTATGTATTACCGAACCGGCCTTTTTACCGTAACGGCTGATCGCATGATTAGTCTCGGGTAAAAGTCACAAGGAAAAACGGGAGCGAGAACAGTGTTAAAAGAGATAATAATTTCGAAAGCGGACGGGGGCAACCGCGTTGCGGTGCTGGAGGAGCACTCCCCGGTCGAGGTTTATTTCGAACCTCCCGGTGCGGAACTGGTGGGGAGTATTTTTAAGGGTAGAGTAGAAAACGTACTGCCGGGTATTGAAGCGGCATTTGTTGATATAGGGCTTGAAAAAAACTCCTTTCTGTACGTGCATGACGCGCGGGCTGTTGCCGAGAACCAGGGACGGCGTTTCAGAATAAAGGAATTACTCCGGACGGGACAAGAGGTAATCGTTCAGGTGGTGAAAGGACCCTTCGGGGCGAAGGGGCCTCGGGTAACCACGCAGATAACGCTTCCGGGGCGATACCTTGTACTGGCGCCTACGATGCAGCATACGGGCGTCTCCCGTCGCATCGCACCACCTGCGGAACGCGAACGTCTGCGGCGGCTTGCGGTAAATCTTTGCCCCCCCGGAATGGGGCTTATTGTCCGGACGGCGGCCGAAGGCGTGGGTGAGGGGGAACTGCAGCACGACCTGGAAACCCTCTTAAAGGAATGGGAAGATATCCGCCGGAAGGGCCGCGAGCCCGGGCCAAGGGCGCTGTACAGGGATATTGAACTTCTGCCGCGTATCCTGCGCGACTTTTTTACCCTTGATGTCACGCGTTTGATCGTCGACTCTACCGAGCTTGAGGCGCAGGTATTTGCCATCATGGATGAACTTGGGCCGGGACTGAAGGACCGGGTTCAACTGGAAACCGGCCGGGATTTGATGGCCGCCTACGGTGTAGACCGTGAGGTTGAACGGGCGTTGAAACGCAGGGTATGGCTCAAATGCGGCGGTTATATCGTTTTCGACCAGACAGAAGCGCTTACTTCGATAGACGTTAATACAGGGAAATATGTGGGTTCGCAAAGCCTTGAGGAGACGGTGGTAAAGACAAACCTAGACGCGGCGCGTGAAATCGCGCGACAATTAAGGTTGAGGAACATCGGCGGCATAATTATCATTGATTTTATCGATATGGTTGAAGAAAAACACCGGCAGGAAGTGTTGAACACTTTAGATGAGGCGCTTAAACGGGACCGCGTCCGCTCGCACATCCTCGGAATAACCAGACTCGGTCTGGTGGAAATGACGAGGAAGAAGGCTCACCCCGGGCTTTCGGAGATGCTGCTGAAGCCGTGTCCGTATTGCGAGGGTACAGGTCGTCTTTCCATTGATGAAGAAACAGATTCTTTGCCGTTAGGGTAAATAGGCGGTTTATGCCGGCCTTATCCTCAGAACTGTTGACTTTCGTACCGGGCTCGCCGTAGTTAAAAACATTTACAGCCCGGCATCACGTGTTCGGTTTGGGCGGGTTCGGGTCTCTTGTCATTCTGTGACAACTTTGTGTCTGAGCCTAAGCATATCTTATGCTTTAAATGTTTGAAATGACCGGAGGTGTAACCAGTTGATTGCTGGCGTACGGGTTCGGTTTGCTCCGAGCCCTACAGGTAGCCTGCATATAGGGGGAGCGCGGACGGCCCTCTTTAACTATCTTTTTGCCCGCGCTAACGGTGGCAGGTTTGTGCTGCGTCTGGAAGACACCGATTTTGAGCGCCGTATTGCCGGGGCAGAAGAAGGGATTATTCACAGTTTACGCTGGTTGGGCTTGAACTGGGCTGAGGGGCCGGACGTCGGGGGTGAATATGGTCCTTACCGCCAATCCGAACGGCTTGACGTCTACCGCCGGGAGGCCGAGCGCCTCCTGACGGCGGGATTTGCTTATCGCTGTTACTGCACACCCGAAGAACTTGCCGCCGATCGGGATGAAGCCCGGCGCGCGGGGCGCGCGCCCCGTTATAACGGCCGCTGCCTTCGGATCACCGCGGATGAGGCGGCCGGGAAGGCTGCGGCCGGTATCAAACCGGTAATCCGCTTAAAAGTACCCGAAAGCGGCCGGACTACGGTTGAGGACCTTATACGGGGTTCGGTGGTCTTTGAGAACTCTACGCTGGATGATTTTATTATAATGAAATCCAGCGGGGTTCCCACCTACAATTTCGCATGTGTGGTCGACGACGCCACGATGATAATCACCCACGTCATTCGTGCGGAGGAACACCTTTCAAACACACCTAAGCAACTTCTGATTTACCAGGCGCTTGATTATCCCGCACCGGTTTTCGCGCATGTTCCTATGATTCTGGCGCCGGACCGGGCTAAGCTTTCCAAGCGCCACGGGGCAACCGGGGTGGAGGAGTTCCATTCGCAGGGCTACGTTCCGGAAGCGCTCTTTAACTACCTGGCTCTGCTGGGATGGTCACCGGGCGACGAACGGGAAATACTCGGCAACGATGAGATCATACGGGAGTTTTCTTTGGCGGCGGTCTCCAAACATGCCGCCATCTATGATGTTCAGAAGCTCACCTGGCTTAACAGCCAATATATCAGCAGCATGGGGTTGGAGCAACTATACGAGCTTGCATTGCCTTTCTGCGTGGAAGCTGGTCTGGTCAGCGCTCAATCTGCGGTCACGGAGCGGGAGTACCTTCTCAGGGTGCTTAAAGCGGTGCGCTCACGCTCACGGACCCTGCGGGAACTGGCCGATATGGCCTCTTACTTTTTCCGGGACGACTTTGTTTACGACCCCAAGGGCGTTAAGAAGGTCTTCACTGCGCAGGGGGTGCCGGAACTGCTGCGCGAGGGTGGGAAGGCGCTTGCGCCGGTGGAGCCTTTCGAAGTCAGCAGCGCCGAAACCGCTTTCCGGGAGCTGATTGAAAAACGCGGGATAAGCGGCGGTACGCTGATTCATCCGACACGACTGGCCTTAACGGGGCGTACGGTCGGCCCGGGCCTCTTCGACGTTATCGCCCTCCTCGGGAAAAACCGGACTCTTGAAAGACTTCAACGAGCCGCTGCGTGGATCGAGCGAAACGTGGCACCTAAGTAACTCGGGGCAGTTTCTCTTGCCACGGATAACAGCTTTATTGTATAATAAATTTTGTGAATTGCGGGATGGTGTAACGGTAGCACGCATGGCTCTGGACCATGTAGTCTAGGTTCGAATCCTGGTCCCGCAGCCAATTGGGAAGTTAGAAGTGAGAGGTCGGAGGTTGGATTATAGAATTTAGAATTCTATTCTAACCTTGAACGTTGAACCTTGAACGGACCCCGAGATTCAATCCGTCTAAGCTTAACTTAACTCGGTTATATGGCGCTATCGTCTAGGGGCCCAGGACACCGCCCTCTCAAGGCGGAGACACGGGTTCGAATCCCGTTAGCGCTACCATTTCGAAAGACACACCCCGACTTGCCGGGGATATTTTTTTACAAAGGAATTATGCCGTCACCCTTTTGCGGACAACCTGTCCATTTATGACATGCTAGGAAAGGGTGTCCTGATATTCTGTGTTTATGCAGTGTGTGTCCGGACGGGGCCTGAATAGCTGTCCCGCCGGTTCCGGGGAGGTATCATCAAGCAGATCGACTTTTTCAAGGAGTATTACTCTGTATATTGGAATTAGGAGAGAAGGGAGTAGTGGTTTAATAGAACTGTATCACCTTCAGGAATTCTGTTATCATCAGCCCCGCCAACAACACCCAAAAGATCAGTTGAATCGAACTGCCCGGTTTGCAAAGCAAACCTGCTATCAGAAATATCATTCCGGATACGATTATAACAAAAGTAAAACTCTCTGATGGAATCAATCTTGTACACCTGCCACAATATGGTGACATAGGATTAATTTATTGTATATTACCATAACCTGAACTAGTTGAGCTATTATAATATTTTTCAAGCTTGAGGTAATATCGTAAAGATACTGAGGATGTGCCTGTAGGAATAACAACGAAGGCATCTTATCCGACACCCGGCGGGTGGGTGCCTTGCGTGCCGGCAGCTAAACCATTCTCTCCGGGGCCTCAAACTTAACGTAAAAGACGGTGCCTTTGCTGCTTGTATCGACCTTTATTCTTGCGTCGTGACGGTAAGCGATGCTGTAGCACACGGGCAGACCAAGACCGGTCCCTTCCTTCTTTGTGGTTAAAAACGGCGTGCCCAGTTTATCGAGAACCGCGTCTTCTATACCCGGACCCTGGTCTTCTACGGCCAGAACAACCGCTTTCCCTTCGACATAAGTCCTGATGGTGAGCAGACCGCCCGGATTCATTGCCTCCAGGCCGTTGCGGGCCAGGTTAAGAATTATCTGACGCATGTCGTTTTCGTTAAGAAGCAGATCGGGAATTTCCCCCAGTTCCTTTTTAATGGCTTTACCGGCGGCCGCGGCGTCCGACTCTATTAAGGGATACAGCGTTTCCACCGAGGAATTGAGGTTATGGGCGGATTTATTTCCGGGATTATCCCTGGTAAGACACAGGAATTCCCGTATTATGGAATTAACCCTGTCAAGTTCCTCAATCATCAGGGCGGAGTAGTTCCGGTACCAGGTACACTGTCCTTCTTCCCGGATGCCGGCCAATTGAAGGAAACCTTTGACGCTGCTGAGCGGGTTCCTTATTTCGTGGGCCATAGCTGCCGCCATTTCCGCCGCAAGAATGAGACGGTCCAGACGCGCGATTTCTTTTTCGAACCGTTTCCGTTCAGTAACGTCAGCGATCATTCCCAACGCGCCCGAGTATTCCCCGTCCTTACTAAAGATAGGACTTACGGACGCGATTGTCCAAAGCTCATCACCGTTTTTCCGCCGGTACTTGAAATCGAGTTTTTCGCATATACCTTTCCCGCGCCTCCGTATGTTGGATTCCGCGATTTCTTCCCATTTGTCTTCCATGAACTCCAGTAAGGGACGCCCCAGCATTTCTTCAACGGTGTAACCAAGCATTTCAGCCATCTTTTTGTTGACAAAGACAGTTTTGTTGTCGGCGTCGATGATCCAGGTCCCTTCGTTTGCGGTTTCAAGGATCTGTCGGCACCGCTCCTCACTCATCTTTAAGGAGTCTTTGGCCCATTTAAGTTCGGTGATATCAACCGTTACGCTGAGGATACATTTCTGGTTGTTTAAGGTAATTATTTCCGCGGAAATAAGCCCTTTATGTATTTCTTGTGATTCCGAACGAAACTCTACCTCAAGATTGCGAACCACCCCGTTTTGCGCTAAAGTCCTGGCTATTCTGCCGCGGTCACTCGCGCTCAACCAGATATTAAGTTCATCTGCCTTATGTCCGATCACCCTTTCAGGGCATGTGCCCATTGAATGGTAGAAGCTGTCGTTTACGCTAATGAAGCGCCAATCCTTACAGGTGGTAATGACCGTTAGATTGGGGTTGGCATCAAAAGTCTTTTTATAACGTTCTTCTGACAGCTTCAATTCCGAATATGGGTGTTTCGAAGAAAGGAAGATGATCCCCCTTAAGACAAAGACATGGCTTAACAGATTAAAATTGTGTCCCATTATTCCGTAAACGCCTGCAGGTTCCGCTGTAAATAGTGCCGTTCCTGCGGCGCAAAGGATGGCAAGGGCAAAAATATTTAAAACTTCACCCCTTCCGGTATTACATTTGAATAAAAGGAGTAGCAGATAGCCGCTGCAGTTGAGACACAGCCACCATGTTCCCAGGGGGGTGAGCCCGCCGCCTGTCGTATAGACCGGCGGGATGTTGCGCAAGGTGAGCAGTATGGTAATAACCGCAAAAGCTGTAACCAGGCTGAGAACCAGGAGTTGTGATTTAGGGCGCCCGGTTTTATAATCGGCTGCGGCAGCCAGGAAGGCCAGACCTTCGACGCTTTGACCTATATTCCGGAACCATGCCCACAGGTGGGGGTTCTTGTTGAAAAAGCAAGGGTACGAAATCATGTGCATAAACGGGAAAATAACAACGAGAAGAAAAGCGAATCCAAAAAGCCTGCCCAGAGGGGTTTCTGCATCGTAATTAAGCCACGAAACTAAGAAAACGGTCACTGCAACGGTAATGCATACGGTTTCCACCGCGAAGTGCCATACTAATTCCTGATGAGCGGACAGAAAGGGGAATATGGCTTTACTGAGTAAATAATTCGATATGCATATCAGAAGGAAAAACCCCAGATTCTTAGTGCGGGGAATCTTGCCCCAGGTTTGCCGACCGACGGTTAGTTCCATGGTTTCCATTCCTCAATGGCTTCGCAAAGACGTACACCAACATCATTCATGCGCAATAAATGAGGTGCAAATAACAATGTAATTAATGGGCGCTTGAAGAGACCGAGAAGCGGCATGAAGGCCCTGAAAATTACATAATACTGTTTCTTAGTCAGTGTATTCAAGTCCTCAATTTGCTTTATCTTGCTATTATTTAATTTTAATGGAAAAGTATGTTATTGCAATAACCAAATAATGTTGACGTATGCCGCTTCATGGAGAATTACGACTGACTTCGCGGTTATCGTACGCCATGAAACATGAAATATCGTTGCTATTCCTGCTTTTTGATACAATCTGTCAGTTCATGAAGGAAATAACCCGGCAAGCACGAATTTATTGAATTATGAAGCAATTAACATAATGCAGAATCTTCGGTCTATAACTTGTGCAAAGGCGATATTGGAAAATTTACTCCTGATCCATTACGGAACGGTTTGGTTCCAACCCCTGAGATATTCGGACAGCCGCCTGCAGCCAGGTGCAATCCCGTTCCTGAGTGAACAATGAGACTACGGGCGGTTTTCACTGTTTTTACAACCTCAGTGGTTTTAGGCAGAAGTCAGATGTCAGATTTGACGTGGGAATTTCATAACCGAGAATGCCATCAAAAACTCCGACTTCCGAAATCCTGCACCCGACTTCTGAAACAGACAGGCTCCGTTTGGCAACAGCCTCCTAAAGAGCATTAAGCCCGTGTAATATATAATCGATAGATGTTGGATCTATTGAAGCGTGTGTTTCTTAATATGAAACGTAACCTTAAGGCTTTTTCTAATATTACCGGTACTCCGAAACTAATTTAGACTCCTCTGGAGGAACCCTAATATGACTCTTCGCAAAAAAACGCTTCTGATCGTCGGGGTAGTACTGGCTTGCATGGTGGCGGTATTAAGTATCGGATCCCAAAGACTGCTTATGGAGGGCATTTCCAATATCGAGGATCAGAAAATCGAAAAAAACCTTGGCATATCGTTAAACGCCTTGTCGGGACTGTTGGAAGACCTGGATGTTAAACTGGCTGATTGGGCCGCGTGGGATGATACCTACGCTTTTATGGAGAATAAGAACAGTGAATACATCAAATCAAACCTTGTGGATTCGTCGTTCTTGAACCAGGATATCAACTTAGTTGCGTTTATCGATTCCTCAGGCCGGATTGTATTTGCTGGATGCTTTGATCTTGATACAAAAACTGAAACGCCCGTACCTCAAAGCCTCAAGAAGTACCTTTCTCCGGGCAGTCCGGTTTTCCGTAAGGAAGAGAGCGTAAAGGGGATAATCAATCTGCCCGAAGGCCCCCTGCTTGTGGCGGCACGGCCGGTCTTGACCAGTCAGGGCAGCGGGCCCAGCCGCGGGACGGCAGTGATGGGAAGATACCTCGACGACTCGGTAGTTGCGCAACTCGCGGAAACCACCGGTTTGTCGCTTACGGGACATTATTGGGACGACCCCCGAATGCCGCCTGACTTCCAAGAAGCGCGGGGTTTGTTAACCAACCGGACGTATCTTCTGTCACTACCTGCCGACGAGGCAAAAGCAACCGGATATGCGTTGGTAAAGGACCTTAACGGCCAGCCGGCTTTCATACTAGGGATGGAGACGCAGCGGGAGTTGTATTCGTTAGGCCGGGATAACATGCGCCGGTTTGTCTTATTCTTCGCAATGCTGGGGCTTGTACCCGGCTTTGTGGCCTTATTGTTTTTAGAAAGGGTTGTTTTGTCCCGTTTAGACCGTCTTGGCAAGGAAGTTCGCGGCATCGGCGCCAGCGGTGATCTGTCGGCACGCATACCGGTGACCGGCAAGGATGAACTATCGGGCCTCACAAGTACGATCAACGAGATGTTGGACGGTCAGGAGCAGTACCAACGGAAAATACAGGAGAGCGAGGAATTGTTTAAAACCTTGTCGGAAAGCTCCCAGACCGGTATTTACATTGTTCAAGAGGGAAGGTTCAAATTTGTTAATCCCCGTTTCCCAACACTTACCGGTTACAGCCCCGAAGAGTTGGTGGACATGGAATCATACCGACTGGTCTTTCCAGAGGATAGAAGCATGGCCAGGGAGAATGCGGTGGAAATGCTGAAGGGCAGGCGTCTTGTCCCATACGAATTCAGGATTCTGACCAAGGACGGTGAGATAAGGTGGATGATGGAAACGGTCAGCTCAATCCGATATCAGGGGAGACAGGCGACCCTGGGAAACTCCGTGGATATAACAGAGTACAAAACGGTTGAAGAGGCGCTGCGCGAATCGGAGGCAAAATACCGGACTGTTTTCGAAAACACCGGGACCGCTCTTGCTATTATCGAAGAAGATACAACACTGTCCCTAATAAATACGGAGTTTGAGAAACTCACGGGTTTTTCCAAAGGGGAAGTTCAGGGAAAGAAAAGTTGGACGGAGTTTGTATCGGACAGAGTGCTTTCTAAAATGCTTCAGTTTCATCGCCTGCGCCGGATTGACCCTGATGCCGCCCCGAGGGATTACGAGTTCGAGTTCGTTGACAGGAACGGTATGGTCTTGAATGTCCTGATTACCATCGCGATGATCCCGGGGACGAAAAAGAGCGTCGCTTCTCTCCTTGAAAACACCGAGCGGAAGCGGGCCGAGGAGGCGTTAAAGGAAAACGAGGCGCGCTTGCGCCAGATTACGGACAACATGCTGGATATCATCAGCCAAACGGACGTTGAGGGAGAGCTTCAATATATAAGCCCGTCGCATAGATACGTCCTGGGGTACGAACCGCAAGACCTGCCGGGAAAGACCGTGTTCGACTACGTACATCCGGATGATCGAAGCGGCGTGGTGGAAGCCTTTAGAAAGGTTATCGAAACCCGGTTGGGAACGCGGACGGAATATCGTTACCGGCATGCTGACGGGCATTATGTTTGGCTGGAAGCAAGCATAACGCACATGCTTAATGAGAATGACAGGGTAGCCGGGGCTGTTATCGGCGCCCGTGATGTTTCGGAACGGAAACAGATGGAGGAGCAGTTAGGGAACGCCAAGGCGCTTTTAGAGGGAGTGTTGGACGCCATACCGGACGCCGTCGGCATTCAGGATCCCGACCACCGGATCATTCGGCTGAACCAGGCCGGTTACCAGTTGCTGAACCTCACCCCCGAAGAAGCCCAGGGGAAAAGGTGTTATGAACTAATCGGCCGAGCTAACAGGTGCCGGCCGTGCGCCACCGAGCGGGCGTGGAAAACGAAGCGGTTGGAGAGGGTGGAGAAGTTCGTTCCCGAGCTTGGCTTATATCTGGACTGCCGGAGCAATCCCATCCTTGACGAGAATGGCGAGATACAGATGGTAGTGGAACAGTTTTACGATGTCACTGAGCGCCGGCGCATGGAGGAGCAGTTGTGGCACCTGAGTCTGCACGACAACCTTACCGGTCTATACAGCCGTACATACTTCGAAGAAGAGATGCGCCGGTTGGAGGGAAGCCGCCATGCCCCGATAGGTGTGATTGTCTGTGATGTGGACGGGCTTAAGCTTGCAAACGACACCCTGGGCCACAGTGCCGGAGACAGGCTGCTGATGGCCGCGGCTGAAGCAATCCGTAAATCTTTCCGCCCGGAAGACATGGTTGCAAGAATCGGCGGCGATGAGTTCGCCGTCCTTCTTCCCAACAGCGGAAGAACTATTGTGGAAGAAGCCTGTCGCAGGGTTCGTGATGCCGTCGCCGCGTACAATACACAAAACCCCGAGGTTCCCCTTAGCATTTCTGTCGGATTTGCGGTAAGCGATGAAAAGGGCGCCAACATGGTCGACCTTTTTAAAGAAGCCGACAACAATATGTACCGGGAAAAGCTGCACAGCAGCCAGAGCGCCCGCAGCGCCACCGTTCAAACCCTGATGAAGACACTTGAGGCAAAAGACTTTATCACCGAAGGACATGTTGATCGCCTGCAAAACCTGGTGGCTAGTCTGGCGGCTGCTGTAGGCGTTCCAGAGAGTAAGATAAACGATTTGCGTCTTTTGGCTTTATTCCACGACATCGGCAAGGTGGGCGTATCGGACCGCATCCTGCTTAAGCCGGGGCCCCTGACACCTGAGGAACGAGTCGAAATGCAACGACACTGCGAGATAGGGCACCGCATCGCCCAGTCCATTCCCGACTTGCCGCCGATTGCCAATTGGATTCTTAAGCACCATGAATGGTGGAACGGGGAAGGTTATCCTTTGGGGCTGGAGGAAGAAGAAATCCCGCTTGAGTGCCGGATCCTGGCCATTGCAGATGCCTATGACGCCATGACCAACGACCGTCCTTATCGCAAGGCGATGAACCGAAAGGAGGCTCTTGATGAACTGCAAAGGTGCGCCGGTACTCAATTCGATGAAGAGTTGGTTGAAGTATTCGTAAAAATGATCGAAGAAGAGTCAGTAAACTCGGAAGAATAAATGCACTAAGGTCAATCCTCCTTGAGCAGGATTGACCTTTTCCGTGTTGGGGTTTAGCAGGGCTGCTGTTAAGGTTCGACTTTCTCCGACCGGAGCAGGTATTGATGGAAAAAGTACTCTCCAAGCGCGATCAGTACTCCAAAAATAAGCAGTGAAAGAAGAGTGGTCCGAAAAGCCGGAACAAGAAGGTCAACCACATAGGCGGTTATTACGCCCATAAGACCGTCACCTATTGCCGCCACGATGTTGCCGAAAGCAGGAAGAACCAGCAGGTCGCCCACAAGATAATTAAGGGCGGTTGCTATAATGGCGACAACAATTACCCATCCCCAGGTATTCCCTCTAATGAAGCCCAGTGTAGCAGACGCAAAAACGAAAGTCATGACCAATTTGACCAGAAGAGCTGATCCTGTCTTACTCATGCTTTCACCCCCAATGTATTTTTTCCACGGAGGTGTTTTTTTATCCGGCGGTTCTGTCTTCCCGCTCTCGCGGGAAGATGCGGCTTTGTTGCGGACTAAAAAGCGAGCTGTTTTTAACGGGCTGAACTTTTTTGACGTTAAAAGGCGAATGGCAGTGAATTATCGTGATAATTAAAATATAATAATGGGGCAAGAGACAGAGTGGCCATGTTTTACCCGCGTCGTTGTGTATACGAATTATAGGAAAGTCATAAAGGAAATTCCGGCAGCTGTTATTTCGGGAGGAAATGAATTGACAGGAAAGAGGCCGAAAAAGCGAAACGACCAGAGCATGGGGAAAGACGAACGTATCGCAGACGGCGCCTGCGACGGCGGCCGCTCTTCCGGGCGGTCCCCCCGGCTGTTTATACCCCGGAAGGATTGGCGGGAAGATGTTGTTCCGGTGCGCGGGGAAGATGTGCGCTACCTTACGCGTGTCTTGCGGCTGGGCACCGGTGATGCCGTAACCGTTCTCGACGGTCAGGGGAGAGAGTTTAGCGCGGTCATAAAGACCGTCAGCAAGGAGGCGGTATTACTCGCCCTTGTAAGGGAGATTACGCCGGATACCGAAACGGGGGTTAAGGTTACGCTTTTTCAAGCCGTTCCCAAAGGGGACAAGATGGATCTTGTGGTCCAAAAGACAACGGAACTCGGCGCGTTCCGCATTGTGCCGGTTATCACGGAAAGAGTGGTCGTGCGTCCTGATGAAACGCAGGCTGCAAGGCGGCGGGACAGGTGGCAGCGGATAGCGCGCGATGCGTCGAGGCAGTGCGGCCGGTCCGTGGTGCCGGCGGTGGAATCCTTTCTTTCCTTCCAGGCGGCGCTGGAACTGCATCATGACGCTTCTCTTACGGGGATAATGCCATGGGAGGGAGAAGCGGATCTCTCGTTACGCGGTTTCTTGACGGGCGTCCTCAACGTTCCGCCCGCGGAAAGAAGAGGCGGTATTTCCATCTTTATCGGACCGGAGGGCGGTTTCAGCCTGGCTGAGGTTGAAGCCGCGCGTATGCTCGGGGTGGTAACGGTCAGTTTAGGGAAACGAATCCTTCGTACCGAAACGGCGGGAATGGTCACACTCGCCTTGGTGCTTCATGCGTTCGGCGAATTAGGATGATAGGGGTGTCACATGCCGAGTGTTGCTTTTTATACCTTGGGGTGTAAGGTGAACCAGTACGAAAGCGCGGCCCTTGCCTCGCTTTTTGCCGGTCACGGCTATCATATCGTCGACCCCGGGACGGGGGCGGATGTTTATGTAATCAATACCTGCACCGTCACCGGCACGGCGGATCAGAAGTCACGACAGGCCGTAAGGCGCGCCGTTCGACGGAATCCAAACGCTACGGTGGTGGTAACCGGCTGCTACGCCCAACTTTCGCCGGAAAAAGTAGCCGCTATTCCCGGTGTTGATATAGTGATCGGAACCAGTGGGCGCAAAGAAATGGTCAAAATGGTAGAGAAAGCGATGACGACCGGGTCCCGGATCGTGAGGGTTCACGATTTTACAGACGATTGCGCTTTTGAGGAAATCCCCGCCCTTTTTGAGGCCAGGACGCGAGCCTATCTCAAGATACAGGAAGGCTGCCGGGATTTCTGTACCTATTGTCTTGTTCCATACGCCCGGGGGCCGCTGAGAAGCCGGTTCCCGGATGCGGTCCTTCAGGAGGCGGAGCGTTTAGTCGCCGCCGGATTCAAAGAGCTGGTCCTGACCGGTATCAACATCGGAAACTACGGAATTGAACTCAGCCCGACGGTCGGACTGCATAGGCTGATTTCGCTAATCCTGGAGCTCCCCGGCGTCGCCCGGGTACGTCTGAGTTCGATCGAGCCGGGGAATGTCGTACCGGGTTTAGGTGATTTAATGGCGGATGAACCGCGGTTCTGCCCGCACCTTCACCTGCCGTTGCAGAGCGGTGACGATGACATACTTAGACTAATGGGCCGAAGGTACCGTACGGCGGATTACCGGGCTATGGTCGGTCGTCTGCGCGAACGTATGCCCGATGTTTCGGTTAGTACGGATGTGATGGTCGGCTTTCCGGGCGAAACCGAAGCAGCGTTTACAAATACGGTATCTTTTATCCATGAAACCGGTTTTTCCGGGCTTCACGTTTTTAAGTTCTCGCCCCGGCCGGGTACGCCTGCTCAGACCTTTTCGGGCCAGGTGCACGGGCGGGAAAAGGAAAGACGTTTGCGTCTGCTGCTTGAGGAAAGCGGGGATTTAACGGCCGCCTTTGCCGCCCGCTTTGTCGGCCGGGTGGTGCACGTGCTGGTGGAAAGGATGTGTCCCGAAGGGTTTTGCGAGGGGTTCAGCGAGCACTACCTTCCTGTTGCTTTTGAGGGGGCGGAAGAATCTGCGGGCCGTATCGTACCGGTAAAAATCTCTGCGTTCGATAAAGGAGTTCTTAACGGATTTTCCTCTTTTTAAAATAAAAGGGTCTATCTGTTGCAGTGCGGAAGGATTTTTTATAAACATGTGGAATATTCACATTTTGGAGGTGTAGTGCGTGGAAGAATGTCTCTTCTGCCGGATAATCAACAAAGAGATTCCGGCAACGGTGGTATATGAAGATGAAGACATCCTGGCCTTCAACGATATAAACCCCGTAGCGCCGATACACGTACTGCTTATTCCCAAGAAGCATATCAGCACTTTTTTCACCATGGAGCCGGGGGATGAAATCCTGGTGGGCAAGCTCCACCAGGTTGCCACGCGCGTAGCACAGAGCTTGGGCCTGACCGAAAAGGGATTCCGCTTGGTGTCCAATTGCCAGCGGGGTGGGGGGCAGTTGGTTTTCCACCTTCACTTCCACCTGATCGCCGGACGTCCTTTCGGATGGCCGCCCGGATAGTTGACAGGACCAAGAATTTAGGCTAAAATTTTTATATTTATTACTACTGGCAATTGGTTTTTCTTAGAATCACGGACAGTTCTGTTTTTAGTTCTAGTTTGGGGTTCAACCCCCGTGTTGTTAAGTTATTTGAGCGGGGGGAGGGGTGGTATGGCAGAAGTTAAGGTTGGCAAAAACGAAACCTTGGACAGCGCCCTTAAGCGGTTTAAGCGATCCTGCCAACGGGCCGGCATTTTAGCTGAAGCCCGCAGGCATGAGCATTACGAAAAACCGAGCGTGCGTCGGAAAAAGAAGTCCGAAGCGGCTCGGCGGCGGCGACGGTCGTTTAGCACTTAGGGACTAATAACTCTGAACAAAAAGTTGCCTTGTACATAAGGCAACTTTTTTATTTTTAGCATTCAGGCATCTCCCTACAGGAGCGTAGATAAGCTTTCGGATGTCAGGTGTAGGCGGTAAGAAGTTGAATTTCTCGAAGATTCGCTGTTGCGAATTACTCTGTTGGGTCTGACTCTGATCTTTGGCTTCCGTCATCTGAATTTGGTACGTTCAGCGCTGCCCAGGCCGCTTTCACGTTCTGCTTGCGTCGATAATTTTTTATTTTATCTCTCCCACGGGCATAGAGATCTATAGGAGCGCCGTAAATCTTTTAGTCGGCCTTAAATGTGTCCCGGAGCAGGGACTGCGGGCTGGAAGGAACTCTTGACTGTCCCCCTTACTTCGCAGTAATAAAACGGCCTTCTTGCGGAGGGATTTTTTTATGCATTTTCGGGATATGCAGCAAAAAATTAAAAGGAAGGCTGTCAGCGTATTGGAGTTACCAAGTGACGTGGCCTTGGACCTCCCTAAAATCATCATTACGGGAAATGTCCATGTTTTAATTGAAAATCACCGGGGTATTTTGGCTTACAGCCGGGAGACAATCAAGGTTCTGGTACAGGTAGGTGAAGTGATTGTGTCAGGCCGGAACCTGGTTATTCGCAGTATCGCCGCCGACGAGGTGGCGGTTGAGGGAGAAATTCAGGGGGTGACTTTCAGTTAAGTTGCGAGTTGCGAGTGACGAGTTCCGGGTTTCGCGTTCCGGGTTTCTTGCTTCCAACTCGCAACTCGTACCCCGTAACTCGAGACTCGCGACTTCTGTTTTAGGAGGGTTGATCTTGCGCTTCATTTCTTACCTGAGAGGTTATGTTTCTCTAGTAGTCGAAGGAAGGGCGCTTGAACGTTTCATAAACATGGCGGTGAGCCGTGGTATTAAGTTTTGGGACGTAGCCCGTTTGGACAAAGAAAGGTTGATCCTCCGGGTCCGCCTCGGCGCCGTGGGTTCTTTGAGGCATATAGCCCGCCGCACGGCCTGCAGTTTTAAGGTAACGGAGAAGATGGGACTTCCTTTTATGATTTGGAGCATGCGTAAACGCAAGGCGTTGTATGGCGGGGCGCTCTTCTTTTTCGCTGTGTTGTACTTTTTGTCTTCATTCGTCTGGTCGGTCGAGGTTCACGGGGCGAAAAGGACGGATCCGGCGGTTGTCCGCCGGGTCGCGGCTGAAGCCGGTTTAAAGACCGGTACACTTAGATATCGTGTCCGGGAGACGGAAGTTGAACAGTTGATAATGGAGAAGTTGCCCGACATCGCCTGGGTCGGGGTTGATGTACAGGGCAGCAAGGCCAGGGTCACCATAGCGGAGAAAAAGCTGCCGGTGAGGTTCCCGACAACCCCGGCGCATGTCGTCGCCCGAAAGACGGGTCTGGTAAAAGAGCTTCTTGTGCTTGAAGGCCAGCCCCTGGTCAGCGAAGGGGACACGGTGATTGCGGGACAGGTATTGATATCGGGTGTGGTGGTTCCGGAAGAGGTTGGGGAATCCGGGACTGTTCCCGGCCCGCCCGTTTATGTACGGGCCAAGGGGCTCGTTCGGGCACGTGTTTGGTATCAGGGTTACGGGGAGGCGGCACTGTTGGAAAAAGGCAGCCGGGATGGAAAAGTTGCGCGGACCTTGTTTATAAAGACAGGAGAACGTGAAATCAGGCTGGTTGGTCCAAGACAACCGCCTTTTCGATCCTTCAAGGTCCGGAAGACGTCAAAAAGGCCTATGCAATGGAGGAATTTTGGCGTTCCCGTGGAACTGATAATAAAAGAATACGTTGAGCTTGTACCTTATGAAACCCGGCGCAGCCGGGCCCAGGCCCGAGAGCTTGCGGAAAAAAGGGCGCGGTCGGCCGTAAGCTCTTCCTTACCGGGACAAAGGCTTATACTTAGGCAAAACGTGGAGGAAATCCGTACGGCGCAGCCCGAAGGCCTGGTCCGGGTGAGGCTTAAGGCGGAAGTCCTCGAAGAAATAGGTGTGGTAAAAGACTTTAATCCTTGAGGGGGTTAGTAATACAGTTTGACAGAGATTGAAATCAGGGTACCGATTGAGAACCAGACCGCAGCCGAGGAGATTCTCGGGCGTTTTGATGAAAACCTTAAGGTGATCGAAAAAGCCACAGGTGTTAAGATGGTTTTGCGTGACGGCGATTTTGTATGTATGGGGACGCCGTTTCAGGCCGAACAGGGGCAGGAGATATTGAACAGGTTAAAGGATTCCTTCCAAATGCGGGGAGAGATCACACCTCAGGATTTAAGCCGTGTTATTCAAGCGGTGAAGAGTGGTGAGGCTTCCGAGGAGAAGTCTTTGGGAGACGTGTTGCTTACGACGCCGCGCGGCAAGCAGGTGCGTCCGAAAACCGCGGGACAGCGCCGTTATGTGGAGGCGATGCGCCGGTATGATATTACGTTTTCAATCGGACCGGCGGGAACCGGAAAGACGTATCTGGCGGTGGTAATGGCGGTGGTCTGGCTCCGCCAGAAAAAGATAAGCCGGATCATTCTTACGCGGCCGGCGGTGGAGGCGGGTGAGAGGCTCGGTTTTCTACCCGGAGGACTGGAGGAGAAGGTTGATCCATACCTTCGCCCCCTTTATGACAGTCTTTACGACGTATTGGGGCTAGAAAACACCGAGCGTTACCTTGACAGGCGGGTGATCGAAATAGCGCCTCTGGCGTTCATGCGCGGCCGCACCCTTGAGGATGCATTTATCATCCTCGATGAGGCTCAGAATACCACGCCCGAGCAGATGAAAATGTTTCTTACGAGACTGGGGTTTGACTCCAAGGCCGTGATTACCGGCGATGTTACGCAGGTAGACCTCCCGCGGGGACAGGAGTCCGGGTTGATCGCGTCCCACCGGATACTAAGCGGGGTGGAAGGCATCTCCTTTCAGTTCCTGACAGGGGCGGATACCATAAGGCACCCGCTGGTGATGGAGATTATTCAAGCATACGAATCGGCAGGCGAAAAAGCCGATAAGTAACTATTCAGACCTGTATTACACTAGCGGAACGCGGTGAGATGCAAGCAGAGAAAAACAGATGTCGGATACAGGATGTTAGAGGTCGGAATCTTCGTAGAAATTCGCTAATGCGAATTTTCCCCGGATTACTCTGACTTCTGAAACGGCTATGCGCAGCCTGTCGCCGCGCCCAACGAAGTGCCTGAATAGTTTCAAGCCGATAAGGAGTGAAGTTTGTGCTGAGTCGCTTGGCCGAACGGGCGAGCGTTCTATCCGATAAATTTAAAACGACGTTTAAAGAACCGAGGTTGAAACGGGCGGGAGCGGCCCTGTTTTTATTTATTGCTCTTACACTGCTGATCGCGGTCAAATTCTATCCTGAAAGGGTAAGCCTGGAGGCCGGGCAGGTGGCTCCGCGTACCATCAAGGCCCCGCGCTCGGCGGTGTTTGAGGACAAGGCACGGACCGACGAACTCCGGCGGGAAGCTGCAAATAAGGTTCAGAAGATGTACGACGTCGACCCAAAGGTGGTCGAAACAGTTAAGAAGGATATAGCGGAGCTGATTCGCAAGGTTATCGTAGTCGGAAAACAACAGGAGAAAAACCAGGCGGATAAGGAGACGGCCCTCAAAGAAGCGCTTCCCTTCACATTGCCGGACAAAACCCTGAAGCCGCTTCTTGAGATACCGGAAGCCCGTTTAAAGCGTCTTAACCAGGAATTGAACCGTATCGTCGACCAGGTGATGGCTCCTCCCGGGATTCGTCAGGAGGATCTGACGAGTGTTGAAAAAACCTTCAATGACAGGCTCGGCCTGCTCAGCCTGGAACCTGCGGAAGAGGTTTTTGCGCAGAATATAATACTCTATACCGTCCGTCCGAACAGCTTCTACAACGCCGCCCGCACCGAAAAACTGCAGCAGGAAGCGATGGATGCGGTACAGCCTGTAGAAATTACCGTACGGACGGGGGAAAAGATAATCGGTGAGGGGGAAGTCGTTACACAGGAACATATTGCCAAGCTGAAGGCAGCAGGGCTTTACCAATCCACGTTCCGCGTGGGGGCGATATTAGGGGTTTCCTTTGTGGTCCTTTTGTTGGTCGGCGCTTTATTCTATTATCTTTTTCAGCAGCACCGTGAGGTTTACCTTGATCCGATGCACCTTTACCTGATCTCTCTGGTTATAGTGGGGGTGCTTCTGGTAGCTAAGATCGTCTTTGCCATCGATATAAGGCAGTGGACGGGGGTGACCTCACAACTGGGATATGCCGTGCCGGTGGCCACGGCCGGGATGCTGATCGCCATTTTGGTTGATTCGCGGATCGCATTGATGGTGGTATTCATGACCGCTATTTTTGCCGGGTTAATGACGGACAACCAGCTTCGTTTTGTATTGGTGGGTTTCCTGACCGGTATTACAGGCGTGTACAGCGTTTCTCACCTGAGTCGCCGGGGTGACTTAGTCCGGGCAAGCCTTTATGTGAGCGTTGCGGCCATTCTGGCGGCGCTGACGGTAGGACTTGCTTCGGGCACGCCGCTGTCGGTGCTTCTCCCGGTAGGCATCGGGCTTGGGCTCATAAACGGTCTACTTTCTTCAATCTTGACGAACGGCGCTTTACCGGTTCTTGAATATACGTTTGGAATAACCTCGCCGGTGAAACTGCTGGAGTTGACCAACCCGGGGGAGCCGTTGCTGAAGCGTCTGCTTATGGAAGCGCCGGGTACTTACCACCACAGCATAATTGTAGGCAATCTGGGTGAAGCCGCCGCGGAGGCGATCGGTGCGGATGTGCTTACGGTACGGGCGGGCGCGTATTACCACGACATCGGCAAGCTCCGGCGGCCGTATTTCTTCATGGAAAACCAGATGGGACAGAATAACCCGCATGACAAACTTGCGCCCACGCTGTCAACGCTCATCATCACCTCCCACGTCAAGGACGGGATCGAGTTTGCGCGTGAGAACAAATTACCGGAAAAGATAATAGGGGTTATCGAACAACATCATGGTACGAGCATGGTGGGTTTCTTCCACCAGAAGGCGCTGGAGTCGGACCAGAAGGACCTGGTGAGTGAAACGGATTTCCGTTACCCCGGGCCGAAGCCCCAGACACGCGAGGCGGCGATCGTTATGCTGTCCGACGCGGTTGAAGCGTCTGTCCGATCACTGAACCAGCCGATGCCGGGACAGATTGAAGGCTTGATACACCGCATTGTTAAAGACAAGCTGCAGGACGGGCAGCTTGACGAGTGCGCGCTTACCTTCAGGGATCTCGAATTAATCGGCGGCGCGTTCGCCAGGGTGTTGAGCGGCATCTTCCATCACAGGGTGGAGTATCCGCGACAGGACGAGAAATAGGTATTATCGGAGGGGATTCCCGGCGTCTTAACGAAAGCAAAAGTGAAAGATAAACGAACGCCGCGACAAGCAAAAGAAGTACTATTTTCAGTGGAGTTCGACATGCCGCCGAGGGCGGTCCAAATGAAGAATGAAAATGGGGCGACCCGTAAGCTGGTTATCAGATGCAGAAGAGTAACATAAACGGAACGTGACGAAGAGCGAGCGGTACAGGAATCTAGCACTCAATTCAACTAGGAAAGTAGCAGTTTCATAAAACGCTAAATGTCGTCAAAACCGCTTGTTTTTTTGCCAGGATAAGTTTGAGTGATGGGAGACGGGCCGGAGCGTGAGGGAAATATGTGAGGACCCGGCCGGTGAGCCTGACGAAGTAATGCGACGCTTATCGCCCACGATCTAAGGAAGAACGCTTATTGTATGGGGAGGAAAATCCGGGTGACGGTAATAGTACAAAATCTGCAGGATACAATACCGGTGACGGAGGAGTTGATGGCGACCGCCCAACGTGCCGCTGAAACCGCTTTGACTTTGAACGCGGCTCCGAAAGAGGCGGAACTCGGCGTCACTTTTCTTGATGACGCCGAGGTTCATGAACTTAACCGGAAGTATCGCGGGATGGACCAACCTACCGATGTCCTTTCCTTTTCTATGGGGGAGGAGGAGCCGCAGGAGGACGGTACGACAGTGCTGCTCCTCGGTGACGTGGTGATTTCAATCGAGACCGCCTCGCGACAGGCGGCGGATTCGGGGCGCGATCTGGCGATGGAAGTGGCGCAGCTTGTCATTCACGGAACACTCCATATCCTGGGTTACGACCACCAAACGGACGAAGAAGAGGCATTGATGAGAGCCCGGGAAGAAGAGATGCTGAGTAGAATAGGAAATCAAGCATGAAAAACTTTATTTTTAAAGGAGTCGCCCGGGCCGCGTTGCTGCATAAAGAAATCTGAAAATGGAGAAGTAATGCGAAACTCATCGACACGCCTCACGGAAGAACGCTTATTTTTGGGGGAGGTACAAAATGTCGGACGACTCTGAGCTGATTTTAATGGCTCTCGCGGCTCGCGAAGGCGCCTATGCCCCGTATTCAGGCATCCGCGTCGGGGCGGCGCTTCAAACAGGGGACGGCGCGATTTTTACCGGGGCAAACGTAGAAAACTCCTCGTACGGCGTGACGATCTGCGCTGAGCGGGTGGCTGTGGCGAAAGCGGTAACCGCCGGGCATCGGGGTTTCACAGTACTTGCCGTGACCTGGAACCGGGAAGGTTTTTGCCGTCCGTGCGGCGCCTGTCGCCAGGTTCTTCGTGAATTTGGTCCTTCGGTGCGGGTCTTGATGGCAAATGCGATGGGCGAATACGAGGAGGAAAGGCTGGAGTCGTTGTTGCCGAAGGCTTTCGGGAAATGAGCGAAAACGATCACCGTTCCGGGTTTGTGAGCATTATCGGCCGGCCGAATGTCGGGAAGTCCACGCTGCTAAACCGGCTGGTAGGTTCTAAGGTGGCTATTATCTCAGATAAGCCCCAGACCACCCGGCACAGGATCCAGGGGGTCTTGACCCTTCCTGACGCCCAGATTATTTTCCTCGATACGCCGGGTATTCACAAGCCGCGGCACCAGTTGGGTCAATACATGGTGAAGGTAGCGCTGAACACCCTCCGGGAAGTGGGACTCGTGTTGTTTTTAGTGGAGGCGAACGCCGCCTTCGGACCGGGTGACGAGTATATCCTTGAACGTCTGATAAGTGCGAAAACCCCTGTCGTGCTTTGCATTAACAAGATCGACCTGATGCCCAGGGAATCACTGCTTCCTCTCATCGCCGACCTGCAGCAGAAACATAATTTCGAAGCTATTGTGCCCTTATCCGCATTTTCGGGCGAAAACACGGACAGGCTTATGCAGGTTATTCTTTCCCACCTGCCTCCGGGACCCCGCTACTATCCACCCGACGAGGTCACCGACCAGCCCGAGAAAGTGGTGATCGCGGAGTTGATTCGTGAGAAAGTCCTGCACTTGGCCCGGGAAGAGGTCCCGCACGGGGTGACGGTCACGGTCGAAGAAATGGAACTGCGGGCAGGAGGCAAGGCAAGAAAAGACGGTTCACCGGGGATGCCGGATGCCGGGGGGAAAAGGCCGGAAATCACCCGGGTTTCGGATGCACAAAGCTCAATAAACCCCGAATCTCTTGGCCGAAAGGCCGGGAACGAAGCTCTGATGCGTCCTCCCGGTGAAGTATTGTTTATCCGGGCGGTGATATACACCGAGAGGGATTCACATAAAGCGATTATTGTGGGCCGCAAAGGGCAGATGCTTAAGAATATCGGTCAGCTTGCCAGGGAAGAGATTGAGGCTCTTTTCGGATCCCGGGTCTACCTGGACCTTTGGGTGAAGGTCAAGCCCAACTGGCGCCGGAACGGAACATTTCTCGGCCATTTCGGCTACCAGCAGGATTAACGGGCATGGGACCCGGCGCAGGGGTTTCTGCATGGTATTGCAGCGTATTTAGTAAGTTGACATACGGACTTCAGACTGCTAGAGTGGAAATTGTTATATGAGTTGAAAAAGCCTTCCAAGTGCAGTAATCGAGGGCTTTTTTTTTGAGGCGAAAGAAATGACCGTTGAGTCGAAAAACGTATTGGCTAAAATTCGAAACTTCCTGGCTGCCGGACCCAACGAAGGGTTAAGGAAACTCTTGCGTGAAGTGCATTATGCGGACCTTGCCGAGGCGCTTCCCGAACTTAATACGCCGCACCAAATAAAAATCATCCGCATGTGCGAGCCCGCCAAAGCGGCGGCTGTACTTTACGAGCTTGACCGTTCCGAGGTGGCGGCGCTGCTGGAGGGACTGGGCGAATGGCGGGTGGCGAGTATCCTCCGGGAGATGTCTCCCGATGACGCGGTTGACCTGCTAGGGGGTATGCCGCGCGAGGAGCAGGAGCGTTTCTTGACCCTGATGGGATCGACGGAAGCCGAAGAAGTCCAAGGGCTGCTTGAATACGGCCCGGAGACCGCCGGCGGCATCATGACCACCGAGTATGTAGCCGTCCGTGACGACATCAACGCCCGCGAGGCGCTTGAAAGCCTTCGGGCTACCGCTCCCGACGCCGAAACGATATATTACGTTTACGTGGTCAACAAGGGAAACCAACTGGTAGGCGTGGTTTCTTTGCGCGAGTTGATTCTTTCCTTGCCCGCCACACGGGTGGCCGATGTAATGCGCACCGAGGTTGTCAGTGTTGGCGTTCAGACGGACCAGGAAGAAGTCGCGCGGATTGTCGGGAAATATGACTTCCTGGCGGTTCCGGTGGTTGACGACCGGCGCGGATTACTCGGTATTATAACCTTCGACGACGTCCTCGACGTGGTGGAGGAAGAAGCGACGGAAGACATCCTCAGGCTGGCGAACGTCGAATACGAGGGGAGTTACTTTGAGACTGCCATCCTGAAAAGGGCCTGGAGCCGTCTCCCCTGGCTTATCGTATTGTTATTCGGCGAACTCCTTGCCGGCCGTGTTATTGAGAACTTCTCCTTTACTCTGCAGACAGCCACGGCACTGGCCTTTTTTATGACGGTGATGGCCGGCGGGCCGGGGAACCTCGCGACCCAGACGCTGACCGTAATCGTGCGCGGTCTGGCCACCGGGGAGGTCCACCCGCGGGAGGTCCTGTCGGTGATACTTCAGGAAATCAGGGTCGCGGTGATTATCGCTTTGGTTTCGGGGTTGGTCCTTACCGGAATTGCTTTCGTGTGGCAGGGACAGCTTATCATCGGTTTCATCGTTGGGGTGTCTCTGGCTTTGAGTATGACGGCGGCGGCCGTTGTGGGGAGTTTCGTGCCGCTGGTGATTAACCGGCTGGGGGTGGACCCGGCCCTTGCTTCAGGACCTTTCATCGCCACGCTGATGGATGTATGCAGCATGTTGATCTACTTGGGTTTTGCCACCTTCACGCTGCACCGCTTCGTGACCTGATCTTCTCACATTGTTTTTCAAGGGTTACGCGGGTCCGGCATCACCCTGTTCGTGATAATGTAGATAAAATGCCGGGTTGCCGAGCGGAGTCCTTCGAGCAATGCGCCGGAAAAACGACGTAACTACTATAAATGACAATAAACAAGAAATACAATAAAGGATGAAAACATGCAGGGGTTTTTTCTGGGACTGGCCAACGGGACAACCTGTCTTGCTTACTGTGCGCCGGTATTGGTCCCTTACCTTCTCGGGGAAGGAAAAAACGTCCGGCGGAATATCGTCGCAATGGGGCAGTTCCTGGGGGGCAGGCTTTGCGGTTACCTTTTCTTCGGCGTGCTCGCCTGGGCCACAAACCAGGCAATCCTTCGGGAGGCGGGTTTACGCGACTTGCTTTTTGGTCTGATGTATACGGTACTGGCTGCCCTGCTATTCGTCTACGGCTTTTCAAACCCGCCGTCGGCCTGCACGGGAGGCCTCGCCGGTCGTCTTGCTCCTTCGCTGTTGTCCCGGCGGCAGTACCTGCTGCCGGCAGCTCTCGGACTCCTAACCGGGCTTAACCTCTGCCCGCCTTTTTTACTGGCGTTTACGGGGGCGGCGGGCGCGGGAAGCCTTTATAAAAGTCTGATGTTCTTTTTCAGCTTTTTTTTGGGAACCTCGGTTGTTATACTACCGGCGGCGTTCCTCGGCGCCTTAACAAACTTAAAGCCAATACGCACCGTCGGCAGACTGTCGGCGGCATGCGTAGCCCTATACTATCTATACCTGGGGATTGTAATCATCGGAGGAGGGATCGGTGGTCGATGAGTGATGCTCCGGCAGAGGTTCAACCGCTCCTCCGGAAGGCCGGTCTTTTTAAAGACATATTATTGAACCTTCCCATGATGCTGTTGACGGCCATGATGCTGACCGGCGGGCAGGCGCCCGGGGATCTCCTGCACCGAACGACGCTGGCCGTAACCTTTATCTTCGTCAACCTGTTGTTCTTTTTAATGGTGCGAACCGGTAAGACCCATAAGTACCGTTCGTCTTTGTTTATCATCATCGCGGTTTGTTTCGTTATTTCTTTCGTTTCGAACTTGATCGAAGTGAGGGGGAGCATGGTCTTAACCGCGGAGGACATGTACAGCGGCGAAACCCCTTTCTGCCACCTGGTTATCCCGATGATAATCATTCCCGCAGCGTTGACGCGAACCATTATTTTCCCCGGTTCTATGCTTGAAGGTTTTGCCTCCATAGCCTCTATGATTGTTTTATGGACCGGTGCTTCCCTTGTGCTGGGCCGCGCCTGGTGCAGCTGGGTCTGTTTCTTCGGCGGGATGGACGAGGGGTTTTCCCGTTTGTGCCGCAGGCCTGTCATTAAGCGGATTGACCGCAAATGGACCTATTTGCCGTACGCGGTATTACTGGCGGTGGTCTTGACCTCGGCCCTCACCCTCAGTCCCACATACTGCGAGTGGCTCTGTCCCTTTAAGGCGGTCACTGAGTTTGTGGAGATCAACTCCTTCAAGGTCATGGTGCAGACCGTTATCTTCGTTTCTTTGTTCGTCGGGCTGGTTGTCGTTTTGCCGGCGTTGACCCGGCGCCGGATACAGTGCGGTCTGTTCTGTCCTTTTGCGGCCTTTCAGTCGCTGACCAACAAAATAAACGTCTTTGACGTCCGCATCGACCGGGATAAGTGCAACCTCTGCAAACGGTGCATAAACGCCTGCCCGACTTTTTCCCTCGATGAACAAAGCGTCCGAAACGGCCGTACGTGCCTGTCGTGTACAAAATGCGGCCAATGCGTGGATAACTGTCCCCAGCAGGCGGCTTCCTTCCACATCAAGGGCACGCCTGTCGCCGTCGGCGGGAAGGCGCGCATGCTGTTCCTCTACCCGGCCTTCCTTTTCGCCGTGATTATCGGTGGGGGAATGATTTCAGACGCGCTGGCGCGTATAATCAAGCTGATTTCAACCGGAAGCATGATTCATTAGCTGACAGGGGAAGGATGAGGAGATGCTCCGTCTAAAAAAAGTTTTGGGATACGCCGTGGCAACCCTGGCCGTTCCTCTGATAATGGCGACCTTTATTGGAATGGATACCTGGACTCACGGGCTGGTATCCGTTACGGGAATCACCGTTTCGCCTTGGTTTACCGGTGGCGAGGTGATCAGGACGATAGAGCATGGGAGGTACCGTACCACGCTGCACCGCCCGGTTTTCGACGGCTTGCTCGGAGAAAGAAAACAGGGGTTTGTACAGGTGGACTGGTCGCCGCCGGAGGCGCTGCCCGAGTATGTCTGCGAAGATGTCGATTACGACGGTGACGGCTTCAGGGATTTCTCCGTTAAAATCAATACCAGAACCTGCGCCGCCACTTTAATGCCCTGCGGTCCTACTGTGATATCCCTGGAGGGAAGCTACCGGCTCAAAGACGCGTTGGCGGTCAGGGTGCTGCTCAGGGGGCGGGAATGGCCGCGTGAGGCGCGCTAAGGCTCTTTAGTTTCACCCCAACGGTAGGTCGGCCGGTTTTTCAAACCCAAGAGATCAAGCAGGCGGCCCACGGTGAAGTCGACAAGGTCGCTGACGGTTTCCGGCCGGTGGTAGAAAGCGGGCACGGGCGGGGCGATTACCACGCCCATTCGCGCAAGCTTGAGCATATTTTCGAGGTGAATGGCGCTCAAAGGCGACTCCCGCGGCAGGAGAATGAGGCGGCGGCCTTCCTTCACGGTTACATCCGCGGCGCGCTGGATGAGGTTTTCGGCGTAACCGGCGGCGATACCGGCGAGGGTCTTCATGCTGCATGGCGCGACGACCATCCCGTCGTGCAGGAAAGAACCGCTGGCCACGGGTGCGATGAACTCGTCTTCAGTATACGTGTGGGTGGCGAGCGCGCGGATGTCCGCCGGGGAGTGCGAGGTTTCCAACGCGGTTATGACTTCGGCCTGGCGGCTGATAATAAGGCGGGTTTCTACCCGGCAATCGTTCAGCGCCTTCAAGAGCGTTATCCCATAGATAACCCCCGAGGCGCCGGTGATACCGACAACGACTCTCAAAGGTGACCTCCTGTCCTCACAACGTAACCATTCAGATCCCGAGTGGGCGCGGTAATAAGCGGCGCATGGCTGAACAGTTACCTAATAACAAGTTTTTCGGGCGAACTGTGGTTTGCTGACCGGCGCCCTTCGCTGCGTTTAATGGTTTCTCTAATGATTGTAGCCAAAACCGAGCCGATTTCCAAGGATTTTTACTGTAATGCCCTTTGAGTTTTTTCAAACGCCGCATTAGATTTAAGTATGGGGTTGGCGGGTCCTTGGCATATCGTCCGTCAATTGATAGAATTAAAATGCAGGCTTCCGGAAAATGATGCGGTTGAGTCCATGGAAGGAGAACGTTAAGGTCTATCATGCATTGGTGTGACAAATTGAGGGTGTACCTGGACGAGTACCAGGAGTTCGAGCCTACTTCGATAGCGCCGCCGCGTTACTTTACTCCTTATAAGCATGTCTATCCCAGGTGGGATTTGGCGATAAAGGCAAGACTTCCGGAATTAGGTGATGTGGTCCTGGCAGTGATGCGGGACCAGCCTCCGGGAATGGGCTCGCTGGCCGTTCAGGATGACAGTTGGTTCCTTCTGAAAGGCAGGACGATCGTTTCCCTGGATTTATGCGACCTGACCGAGGTTTCGCCGCAGACCGTTCTTTGGACGGGGCTTGCGGCATGGAAGAAACACCGGATAAAAGACATCTCTGATTTGCTCGACCAATTTTCACGGTAACTCGTTCTCCGATGTCACCCTTCAACATCTTGCGTTGTTTCCCCTTTTACTTTCCCTCCGGGGACCGTTAATCGCGCAACGCTGTATCTCCAACAATGCTTTTAGGGCGAATGCAGGTTCTTCCGCCCATTCCTGACGTTAAAACGGTACGGTTCCATTCATGCAAGTAAAATGCGAACCCCCCCGGCAGATGTTGCGTCATATATAGTATTGATGCGTCCTTATGGGATATTGGCCCAGCGGCGGGAGGCTTCGCTCACCCGGTCCAGACGCCGTATCGTGCCTTGTAGCGTAACACGCACCTTATAACTGAGCCCTACGAAAGGACGCTTATTTGCTGTACTTCAGTTTTTTATAAACGTTGAACGTTCAACCGACCCCACCCAGCACTTAGAGCAGCTTTTAAGCTTCGGTGCGAAGACCTTCATCAGCCTAAAGGAAGTGATGGCTTTTCGAAGCGTAAAGATAATACTGAGTGCCGGGCTGTCGGTATACGGTTTAATGTCCTGGTAAGGATCCTGGAAGAGATACGGGCGGCGGCGGGACATAAACCGGTAATCGTTCACTCATGGAACCGATGTGCGAAGCAGAAAAAGACGGTAGAGGGGCAACCTGACAGCCAGCATTTATACGGCACAGCGGCGGATGTTTCCATCGACGGGGTACCGCCGGCGCAGCTCGCAAAACTTGCAGCAAACTGCGGTGCGGACGGCATCGGCACGTACCCGAAACGGGGGTTTGTACACGTTGATGTGCGAGGTTATCGGGCAAGGTGGGAGGGCTGATTAAAGACAAGAGATATTTATGAGGGACCTTGTAGAACCGGTGTCTGTAAACATATGCCATAAAAAATATTTTTCGGCAAATGTCGCAACACGGGTAAATACTGACCCATGTCCGGTGCAACCGTTACCGGGACTAGCCAGTCCCGGTTTTTGTTATAGTATAGCGATTAGTCAGCCATAATCCTAAGGCGGGTGCCGTTTCCCGGCACACCTTTGGAACAACCGGTTCAATACTTAAAGGATGGTCGAGAATTAATGTTTTAAAAACCTGGTTTGAGGTTGGAATGTGATGACTGATAATGTCAAAAACCACATGCTCATACGGGAATTTGTATTCAAAAAAAAGAAGGGGTAAAAATTGAATTGTCTAATTTCGGGAATGAATGGTTTATTTTTAGTTCGATAAAGGCCCGGTGTGAAAGAAATGGTCGACTATTATAAAGACCTAGCGGACAATATCTGGAGTAAAATGGTGAACCTTATTGGGGTTCATACCGTAATGGTTTTGGTCCAGAGGGCGGTATGGATTACAGGCCAGAATTACGACGAAGCCAAGTCCATTCAATTCAACAAGGAGGGTATTACCTTTCAATTCGAAGGGGTTGAACGCGGACGCGCCAAAGCTGTATTTGAGGAGTTTATTGCGTCGCTTGTTGAAATTCTGACCAGGCTTGTCGGCAGGGATATCGTTCAAAGAATCATCGAAATAGATGACACGATAAAAAGCAGGGGAATCCAATGAAGCGTTTAAGAACCGGGATACACGGCCTGGATAGGATTTTGTCGAGTGGAATCCCCGAATACTCATCGGTATTTATCGCCGGGGCGCCGGGTACGGGAAAGACCATTTTGACACAAAACATCCTGCACAACCTGGCTAAAGAGGCGAAGGTCCTGTACATCTCCACATTGTCGGAGCCGCAGATAAAGGTTATCCGCTACCAGCAAGAGTTAACGTTCTTCGATCCCGATGCGTTTATGAAGCGCGTTATTTACCATGATATCGGCGGTATTATAAGGCAGGATGGCGCAAGGCGGGGGTTGGAGGAAATAGAAAGGCTGGTGAGGGAACACCGGCCTATAGCCGTCGCCGTTGACAGCATAAAGGCGATCGTCGATCTTATCGGTTCAAACCTCGAGTTCCGGGAATTCATTTCTGACCTGACGGTAAGACTTGCCGCCTGGGAGTGCACCGCTCTTTTTGTCGGGGAGTACTCGGAAGATGAGCTTGCCTCACGTCCAGAGACCGCTATCGCCGACGGTATCTTCTTTATTTACGGGATGGAAGAAAAGAAACACCAGAAGCGTTACCTGAGGGTGCTGAAGATGCGGGGGGCTGACTACGCGTCCGGGGAACACCTTTTGAAAATAACAAAAGACGGTGTAAAAATCTATCCGCGGCTCAACCCCGTCGTTGCCGACCAGAGTTATCTTGCTTTCGGCAATCGTCAGGCCACCGGGGTTTCCGGCCTCGACCGGATGCTGGGGGGCGGTATTCCCGCCGGTGCGACGACACTTATCGCGGGGAGCACAGGTACGGGGAAGACGCTGCTGGGTTTGAGTTGGCTTATACAGGGCGCAAGAGAAAACGAATCAGGGATGATCGCAAGCTTTGAAGAGAACCCGCTTAACTTAAAATGGTGCACCCGCACATTCGGCTGGGAGCTTGATTCTCTCGAAAAACAGAATCTCATTCGTTTCTTTCATTTTTCCCGATCGAATTGGACGTTGACGAGCACGTTTGTATCCTGAAGGAAATGGCGCGGGAAAGGAACGTGAAGCGGATAGTCGTCGACAGCATCTCTGCTTTTGAAACAGGGATGCCGGACAAACAAAAGTACACGGACTTTATCTGGGGCATGGCGGATTTTTTTAAGACACAGGGCATTTCGCTTTTGCTCACGCAAGAAAGTTGTAATCTGTTCGGTACGCCTAAGATATCGGATCACGGTATCTCCTACATCGCGGACAACATCCTGTTAATCCAGTATATAAGAAAGGAATTTGAACTTCACCGGTTCATTAACGTCCTGAAGATGCGCGGAAGCGGGCATGACAATCGTATGAAGGAATTGATAATCGGCGATAAAGGGCCGGTGGTACTCGACAGGCCGGGGTGGAACAACGGTTCCGATGCGTCCGGTTGCGCAAGCGCCGACGTTCAATAACAGGAATTAGACAATGACCGATTGGATCCTATCGCCCAAGTGGCGTGAATTTCAAGAGTCAATCGCGTGGACGTCCGGATTGACCATCGGGGTGATCGGCCGGAAGGGGGAGTTGGAAACCCTCTATAACCGGTTGCCGCCGTTTTCCGGCTTTGAGGATGATCCGGCGCTCGCCGCCGTTTACAAAGAATTTTTTCGGAATGTGCCACGGCTTTTACACGGGTCAAAGGGGAAAATATTCATACATGATCCGTTGAAACTCCCAAGCGCGTTTATTCCTCTGGGCAACGGTTCCTTTCTTTTCCTCAACGGTGGTTTCCACGAATCATATCAAGATCTTCGGTCTGCACCTGATGCACAGGACTCGGACGGTCTTTTCACTGAGAACGGCCGCCGGGATCGTATTTCAGCCGTCAAAATGAACGACTTAAAGAACAAAACAAAACGTATAGAGGCGGTATACGAGCGGATAGGCCGTTCTGCAATTGAAACCACGGAATTCGGACAGCAAATGGTACTCCTTTCAGCGATAGAGGAGATTAACAAGCTTATGGTGAGCCTTTTTTCCCCGGACAGGTTTGACCTGCAGCGCGTTCAGGATCTGGCGGTGAATTCGCTTGTAATCCTGCTGGATGCCGAGGGAGCATGTGTTTTTACCAACTACGGCAACGGTCAAATAACCACCGCATCCAAAGGACTGCACAAAGAACTCTTGGACGGGCTGAAAAAGGAATGGGCGGATACCGTTAGCCGTAGCGGGGAATCGGCGGGAGTCGTCCGGTGGCTCAGCGGGGGGAGGAATATTGATTCAAGATTCAGGATTGAAGCGGAATTCATGCGAAACAAGGGTTCCACAATTTTTCTGGGGGTTATTAATTCCGGGAATAAGTACGTGCGTATGGTTATTGAGGCTTTGGCCAGACAGGTTACCATCGCCGTCGAGGTGGCCGTGCTTTACGCCATTATCCGGCAGCAGATGGGAACGGTTATAAACTCGGTGCGTCACGGAATAGTTTTGATAAACTCCGAAGGTGAAGTAATCATGTTCAACCGCGCTGCTTCGGATACCCTGACGGTTTTGGGGATAAGCCTTGATTTCGGCTGTTCGATATTCGGGCTGGGGCTGAACCGGGGGATGGAAACCGCCATAAGAAAAGCGGTATCCACCGGCGACGCCTTTCTTCAGAAAAAGGGTGATTTCAGGAACGGGAAGGGCATGCTTCATTTGAAATGGGATGTCACCCCTCTTTTGGACGATAACGGCGCTATCACCGGCGCAATTCTGATTTTTGAGGATGTAACCGAGGCGGTAACCCTGCGGCGAAGGATGGAGGACTGCGAGCGTCTTATCACTGCAGGGGAGGTAGCCGCGGGCCTGGCCCACGAAATCCGCAATCCCCTAGCGGCGGCGGCGGGCGCCATACAGCTTTGCGAGATGATATCCGACCCGGCCAAGCAGCAGGAGGTACTAAGGAAACTGCGCGGCGAGTTGGACCGGATGAGCAAAGTGCTCACGGACTTCCTGCGTTTCGCCAAGCCCGGGGGAAAAGTGGACATCCAGCCGATAAACCTGGTCGCCCTGGTGAACGACCTGGAGTTCCTCATACGCAGCGAGGCTCTGCAGTATGAGGTTGCGTTAATCTTTAGTGAGGCTCCGGAGGTGTTTCCTATAGTGAGGGGCGATGAGAATAATCTCAAACAGGTATTTATTAATATTGCGAAGAACGCGATTGAAGCCATGCCGGAAGGCGGCCTGCTTAAAATCTCGTGGCTGCGCAATGACAACCGTGCGGGGGTACAGTTTGAGGATAACGGTCCGGGAATTCCCAGGGAAAACCTGCCGATGATCTTCCGGCCTTTTTATACCACCAAGCTCGGGGGCACCGGATTGGGGTTGTCGATATCCTCAGCTCTCATCAAGGATATGGGAGGGGAAATGAACCTGAAAAGCGTTCCGGGAAAGGGAACGACCATACAGGTGATGCTTCCGACCTGCACGGAATTAATAGGAGATGATTACAAACACTAAAATCCACGCATTTTTTACGGAGGGAGATGGAGATTCAAATGAGCAAGGTTGACGTGGTTGTTGTTGATGATGATAAAAGCGTACGCTGGTTATTGGAGGAAATGCTTTCTTTCGGTGAGATCAGTCATCGTGTTGCTGCCTCCGGTCCCGAGGGAATTCGTCTTATTCAGGAACACAAGCCGCGGCTCGCCATCGTCGACGTACGGTTGGGGTCAATGAACGGCCTCGATGTGGCTAGGCGGACCACCAACGGCGGCACCAAGGTCATTTTTATGACCGGTTATGGAGACGTCATCAAGGATAAGGTTGAAGATGATTTACCAGTGATCAGTATTATAGAGAAACCCTTCGATATTCAGGGTTTGCTGAGAATTGTCCGAAACGTTCTTGACGAAACAGCTTAACCCCTTCAGGGGGTATGTTACCAAGAGGTTACAGGCCCTATGGCCGGAGATGAAGTGCATAAACGCACGGGCACGGTTGTCGGGATACGAGCTGTGTTCGGTCTTCACCGGCTTGCTTCTTTGTCTATGGCATCGACAAGAGGCGACAGTTCCGTCAAGCGGTTTTCGGCCAAAAGAGCCTGCATGATCTGAATATGGTTGATAAAATCATGGCGTTGTTTCCTTACTGTGTCAATTTGTTTCCGCATTTCCGCGGCGGGCGCCTCCTGGGCGATTACCGCCGCTTCTCGTTCGGACAACTGAAGAATCCGCCAGATGATAAACGGCGGGAACAGCAATGCCGCTATCAACACGATAAAGGTGACGGTTTCGGTCGCTCGGTTGGCTTCGTCAAAACTTGAGCTGAAAAAAAATTCATTAATAACGGCGCCTAAGAGAATTACTTGGATCACCAGAGGCAATACGGTTTTTACACGGAACCCTAAATTTGCTTGTATCCATAAAAATCCGCCATTTTCTCCGGTAGCTGATATAGGCAAGAATCGCGGTAGGAATATCTATTGAAGGAGGGAAAAGAATTCTTTTAATGGGTGAAGCGAGGTAGTCAGCGGTAGAAACGCCGAGGACATAGTGCCAGGCAAAGGAACCTCCTACCTGGGTTATCATAGTAATAAATTCAAATAGGAAAACGACCAGGAAGACTTTAGGAAGGCGAAATAAAAACTTAATCATTAAGATATCAAGCATAATCGCTATAGCAACTCGTAATGATTGAGGACTGTAGAAAGCAACGGTACCGCAAACTCCGGAGATTACGGCAAAAGCCAATATCTATATCTGCTTTCATACACGTTATGCCTGGTGAGAACAAGGGCAAAGGGTAAACACACCAGAGGACTCAGAACTGATGTATAAAAAATTAATCCAAAATCAAGCATTGAAGGCGTGTTCACCATATGATTCCTTTACCTATCATGAAAATCACCCAACCTCTTTAATGTCCTTCCTTAATATCCCAAGTATGATGTATATTCAGAATAAAAAAGTATCTTACCTAAAAAATCTGAATGATTAATTTTTCTTTTTAATATTAAAGTACTGGGAAAATACTAGAGCGAGATTTAAAAGCTCTATTTAAGTTCATTGTACTTTGGTGTATTATTTTATACAACAGTGTTTATGTTTTCCAAGGAGGTCATTATGTCCGACAGAGCTTTTAAGGTTGTGGTCGCGGATGATGATGAACCGACCCGCAGTCTTTTAAAGACCATGCTGGAGACCTTTGAGAGGGTAACGGTTGTCGGTATGGCCGACAGCGGCAGGGGTTTGCTCAAGCTGGTGGAAGATACAGCCCCGGAAGTGATTTTTGTAGACGTTCAAATGCCTGATCTTGACGGGTTGAGTGCGGTCTTTCGTCTTCAAAAAGAACACCCGGATGTTTTTGCTGTTTTCATAAGCGCTCACGCTCACTATGCCGCCGAGGCGTTTGACCTTGATGCCGTGGATTACGTGGTGAAGCCGCTGAACCGGGACCGAGTCGGGCGGGCACTGGCAAAAGCGAGACGATTCGTTGAGTTGCGATCTATAGTCGCCGCTGCAGATTTCACGTTGAACGGTCCGGACAATACAAAAAGACTTGTGCTGAAGTGCGGTCATGGCGCAACCGTGGTAAAAACGGATGATATATTTTTCATTGAAAAAATGGGGAAAAGGTGCATCATCCACACGGACGGCAGCCGGTACGATACTGTGGACAGGCTTTCTTCTATAGAACGACAGCTTGATGCAAGGTTCTTCCGCTGCCATAAAAGTTTTATCATTAACATCAACCGGGTGGAGAGGGTTATTCCTTACGCGGACCGGGCATACGAGATCTCATTCCGCGGTTATCCTTATAAGGTCACGATGCGCCGTGACCGGTTTGAGGATTTCTGCCGGTTAGTCAAGAACGAAAAGAACGCGTAACAGGTGCCGTCACGAATTCGTGAAGGGGTCAGGTGGCAGTTATGTATTGGCGAATATCAGGCCGGAATGCGGTCTTTATTGTGGCTTTTTCCCAGTTGGTGCTGCTGTTTGTGGCTTATTACGTGCATTTCCAGGGAAAAGTCGTTTTCTCCCCAGGCCGGCTGGTTGTCCCGGTTGCCTTCGCGGCAAGCATACTGCTCGGTTTATACATCGCCAAGAGAATGGTTAACCTTTATGAAAAAGATGCTCTACTATCCACCAGAGCCGCTATGGCCGAGAGCTTCACCAGCCTGGCCCAATCGACGTATGCTCAGAACCGGGAGTTTACACGGCACATAGAGAGGATTTCATCCCTCTGCAGGGAAAACAGAGTTCAGGACCTGTCCGATTACCTCGCAGAAATGTCGGGGAACATCTCCGTGCTTAACAGCGTGTTGAAGGTGGACAATCCGATAATCGGCGCCCTTTTAAAAGCAAAAGCGACCGAGGCCGATATCAGGCGCATCAAGCTTGAGATCGATGTTTCAACCTCGCTTGATCATTTAGGGATAAGGGCTCTTGCGGTAGCGCGAATCATCGGCAACCTTATCGACAACGCATTTGATGCGGTTTCCGGTTTACAGGCGAACAGAAGGGTTGATGTGAGGCTCTACCGGGAAGGACCCCTGCTGCAGATTATGATCAGCAACCAGGGCCCGGCGATAAGTGCGGACGCCGCAAACCTTATTTTCAACCCCGGTCACACCACAAAGGGAGAAGGCCACAGCGGCCTCGGACTGCATATAGTAAAGACCCTTACAGAAGAACTGCTCGGCAAAGTCGATGTTATTTCGGACGAAGCAAAGGGGACGTGTTTTACAGTGACCCTGCCGGCGTAGTTTAGAGGTCGGGTGAGATGTGAGAGGTGAGATGTGAGAGGAAACCAAGAATAACCGCGGCATGTATTATATAACCTTACCGGGTTGAAAAACCAAATCCGTTCCACAAGGAAGTTTATTATTTTCCCCGTTGATGCTTTACGCTTCTACGCAGTATAATGCGGTTGGAGAAAGGCTGCGGCATAGACGACGAATCGCTGCCGATTGGCTTTCCAGCCGTCGTCTTCATAGATGCTCCTGCCGTTAAACCGCTGGAGTAATTACTGTATGTTTTTGTTTTAGGAGGAAAATAGCGCATGAGCATCAGGCATAAAATCCTAGCCGGTTATCTCAGCGTGTTTTTGATATTTGTGGTTCTGGGTTTCATGGCGCTGTCAAGCATGCACCGGATGCAACGTTCCTATGACGACCTTATTGTTCACCGGGCCGGTACGGTAAGCAAAACAAAGAATCTTTTACTGGCGGTTGAATATGAGGCTTTGATGCTGCGAACATACCTCCTGACCGGCAGTCGGGAGTATCAAACCGAATTCCGGCGGCAGGCAGACCAGGTGGACCGGCGGCTTGAAGAACTCGAGAAGGATCTGCGAACAAGCGATGAAAAAGCGCTTTTTAAGAATTTAAAACAAACGGTAGACGGTTTCACCGAGGTATACGCGCAGAGCATCGTTGCGGTGCGCGAGCGTCGGGACCTTACGGACCAGGAAAAGCTGACCGAGGTGGTTCGTCTTACGACGGCCCAGCGGGGTACGGTTCGCGGCGTAATCGCCCAGGGGCAGGCGTTCATCGACTACCAGCAGCAATTAATGGACGAGAAGGCGAAGAACAACGCCAGGCTGGTGAACAGAATTACCACCGTCGCCACCGTGCTCGGGCTCTTTTGTCTTCTCCTCGGAATCGCTGCGGCTCTTTATATTTCGAGGATGATCGCCGACCCTGTCCGGCGCATTGAAGAGCAGGTGAAGCGTATTGCGGCGGGCGACCTGACGCCGCAGGAACTTGAGGTCGCTTCCAGGGACGAGATAGGGCGTTTAGCTCGATCATTCGGGGTTATGCTGATGAACCTGCGGCGTCTCACCGGAAGGCTTCAAGCCACAACGGAAGAGATGGGCAATTTTGCCGCCGATTTGCGGGAAAAGGCTCAGGAAGCAGCGGCAGCGTCCAGCCACACCACAGCCGTTCTCAACCGGGCTCTTTCCGCTATAGAGGATGTATGCAGCCGAGCGCAGAAACTGTCCGGGGTTTCAGAGCGCACCACGGAACAGTCCGAATACATCCAGGAAACGGCGACCCGCGTTTTAAACCAGATGGAATCGACGGTCCGAATCGCCGCCAGGGCCAGCAAGGGGGTTCGGGACCTCAGCGCGGCGCTGACGGATGTAAAGCAGATTATCGAGTTCATCTCGCAGTTTGCCGATCAGGCTGACCTCCTGGCCCGGAAGGCGACAGACGAACTCACGGTGGAAGGAAACAGCGGTCAGACGCAAGGAGTCTTCGTGGATATGGCGCATGAAATCCGGACGCGCGCGCAGGAAGCCGCCCGCACCACCCTTGATGTCGCAGGCCTGATCACGGCGGTACAGGAACATACGCGCGAGGTTATTTCCTCGGTTGACGAGGACTGCCGCCTGGTGGGCGAAGGGCGCAGCGCTACAAGGAAAGCGACGGAGGCCTTAAGCGGGCTCGTGAAGGAAGTGCGGGAGGTCACCGCGCAAATAAAGGAGACAGCGGAATCCAGCCGTGACTTCAGCGCCGCGCTTGAAGGTGTAACATCCGCTTCGAAGGCGCAGACGGCGCTGGTGGAAGGGGTCGCAAAGGCCTGCAGCATGCTGGACGACCTGGTCGTCGAACTGCAAGAGGCGCTGGCTGCGTTGAAGCTTTAGACACTTGTTTCTATAAATAAATAGGACCACAGGCTCATAATAAGACCCCTTTCCCGTTCTACTCTTATGGGCGGGAACCTATTGTTGTTCTGCTTTCCGCTTTACCTCACCCTGATTACAGGTCTTACCTCAGAGAACAGCATCGCCTTTCCATATTTGATTCAGTTCTGCTGCGGGATTTGTGTTCCGGTAGAAATTACCTTTAAAGACGTCACGTCAATTATCCGAATATTTATAAAGGACTATGTACCGGCGGAATTAGGCTTGTACCCTCCTTTTACACAATTATTAAAAAACAAGGCTGTAGTCCTGGAAGAAATGAGACCATAGTCCCATGTGTGGGGTGAACGCGGCTGGTATAATAATGTCGAAAAATAACGAAAGGAGGCGTTCTTAATGAAGAAAGTAATTGCCATATTCAGCGTCCTGCTCCTTGTCTTAGGTATACCGGCAACAGCCCTTGCGGCTACGGATACAACCAATGTTACGGGAGACATCGCAGAAACGATTTCCATCAGCACGCCGGCAACGATCGCTCTGGGCGCCCTGACGGTAGCAGCGAACAACACGAGCGCCGACCAGACGCTTACCGTTTACGCCAACAACTCGAGCAAGACGGTGTCTCTCACGGTGTGTGACAACAATCAGGTTGCCGACATCGGGAAAATGGCGTCAGGGGCAAATATTCTGACTGACCCGCTTAACGTAAAAGGCGGGGACGTGGCCGCTTACACCGCCCTGCCCGAAGTCGCAGCCAGTACGATCACCTTGGAGAATGCGGGTGCGGTAAACGGCGCCACGGGACAGTACCAGGTTACTGATTTCAGCGTGAGGCAGTACGTGTACTGGAGCGATGAGCAGGCTGCCGGTTACGCCATCACCCTGCTCTTTACAACCGGTTACACCACTTAACGGTTTGGGGGCGGTTATCGCCCTTCAGGATACCGGGCGTGAGGGCTTGAAGACTTAACGGTGCCGGGATGCGCAGAATGCTGACCGGCACCCTCCAATTGGCCTGTAAGGTTCCGTCGGCGGTGGAAACGTTGAGCGCCCCGGCAACATGGGAACCCCTGCCGTACTCAGGAACATTCACGCGAAGCAGGTGTCTAAGTGATGTGAGGGTTGTTTCGATTAAGCCGGTACAGATAAAGACAGGCGGAACTTAGAAGATAAAAAGGGAGGTCGTGTGGCAGGGGAGGTGTTTACAATTCCGAGGAAGCGCCCGGACGGTGGGTTCGGTTTCGTTCATTAACTTATGGCCTCTCCCGCTTTAAACCATTTGATTGTCGCGGAGGGGAATGCCGTGAACGGACAGCCGCCTGGTTATAAGACAAGTCCATGTGCGACAACTTCCGGATTCGAGCCGAATGCCGGCAGGGTTGTCTTTTGCTTTTTACGGGCGGGTTCTGCATGTCAGACGCAATTATTCTACCATTATCGGGCTTTGGCAAGGGGGTAAAAAGTTGAGAAAGACGTTATCAGGGATTGTCGCTGTTTTGACGTTTATGTTAATTGTCGCCGTCTTTGGGGTTGAACGGGCCGGCGCGGCCTTCAGCGTCGGCGGCGCCATGGTGGACATGGAGGCTTCTCCCGGAACATATAAACATGTAATGCAGGTAAGCCTGGGACCCGACGACGCCGCCACCGATGTCCAGGTGATACTGGGGGGCCTCGGCCAGCAGTCCGACGGGGTCGTGAAGGTCCTGTCGCCGGCTGAAGACACCAGCCCTTATTCGGCATGCGGCTTCATCAGTCTGGACCAAAGCCGGTTTCACGTCGGACCGGACCAAAGCGTTCAGTTCAACGCCTTTATTAACATTCCGGAGAGCGTGGGCGCGGGGGGCAGGTACGCCGCTATCCGGGTCTGCACCGTTCCCTCGGGCGGGGGTACGCTGCAGGTTGCATCCGGGGTGGACATCCCCGTCAAGCTCACCATTAAAGGAACGAGTCTGACGCATACCGGTGAGATTAACGGACTCGGCGCCGGACCCGTAACCGTAGGAAAACCGGTAGAGATATCTACAACATTCAGAAACACCGGAAACCACCATTTCAAAATTAAGGGCTTTGTCACGGTAAGCAACGCCGACGGGCAGACGATCGGCAGCGCATCCATCCCTCTTACGGCTGCCAACGTGATTCCGACCATGTCCCGGCTGCTGAGATCGACCGTTACGCCCGTAAGCGTTCTCACTGCAGGTGAATACACGATACATGCCAAGATAATGGCTGAGGACGGCGCCGTGCTGGACGAGGCCGAGACCAAATTCACCGTGAACCCGGAGGAAGACTTCACAGATATCGCCGGGCACTGGGCTGAGAATGATATTAAAACAATGGCGCGACTGGGCATCGTCAGGGGCATGGGGGATAAAAGGTTCAACCCCTCGGGTGCGGTAACACGGGCGCAGTTCGCCGGTTTTCTTATCCGTAGTTTAAACATCCAAGAAACCCGGCCTTCTGAGGGCTATTTCGAGGATGTACCCTCGGACGCCTGGTACTATGGGGCGGTGGAGACGGCCTACGCCAACGGACTTGCCTTCGGTTACGGAGACGGGACCTTTAAGCCCGATGCGAACATAACGAGGGAGGAACTTGCGGCGATGGTGGTGAGGGGCCTTAATAAAGGTGGAAAGACAGTGGCCCCGGCGGACCATAAGGTTCTGTCGCAGTTCGTAGATAAGTGGAAAATAAAACAGTGGGCGCGGGATTCGGCAGCTATCGCCGTCAGGGAAGGCCTCATAAAGGGTCAGGAAGGCAAGCGGTTTGCGCCGTCTAAAAACGCTACCAGGGCGGAAGCGGTTGTAATGCTGAAGCGGATGCTGGTCAGCCTTGGAAGACTGTCCGGATGAGTGAGGGGGAACCTATAGCTTAAAACGTAGGCAAAGACTGAAGGTCGTGACAGGCGGCGTTGCGGAGCTTTATTACGAGCGAAGCGGCGACGGTCCGAAGGCGAATCGCTCTGCGAGGAAAAGGACGGAGAAATTACCCATGGTACTCTTGATGCGGCAAAAACCGAAGCATAGAAACCGCTATTTGTTATTGCGGCAAAGTCTGATGACAGCCGTAATGGTTGCTTGCTGCTTTATCTGCACCGGCACCGCCGCCCTGGCCGCGGGCTGGAGGACCGAGACGGTGGACAGCGGCGGGGTTGTCGGAGAATACACGGGCATAGCCGTAGATTCGTCCGCGTACGCGCACATCAGCTATTACGACGGCACCAACACCGACCTGAAGCACGCCTACCAGGACAGCAGCGGCTGGCACACCGAGTTCGCGCAGGCATCGGCCGCAAACGATATCGGACAATGGACGTCGATAGACCTGGATGGGTCCGATTACCCATACATAAGCCACTACGGCGCGAGCGGCAACAACCTGAAATATACCTACCAGAACGTTTCGGGCTGGAACAACGAGGGACCGGATTCGACGGGCGACGTGGGCAAGTACACCTCCACAAAAGTGGATGCGTCGAATTACCCACACGTCAGTTATTACGACGCTACCAACATCTACCTGAAGTACGCTTATAAGGATGCCGGCGGCTGGCACATAGAGACGGCGGACACCGGTGCGGGGACATGGACTTCCCTGGCGCTCGACTCGTCAGGCTACCCGCACATCAGCTACAAATATTCCGGGACCAGTGATCTGAGGTACGCCTATAAAGACGCCGGCGGTTGGCACATCGAGAGCGTGGATACCGCGGGCAACACCGGGGGCCACACCGCTATCGTCCTGGACGGCTCGAACTACCCGCACATCAGCTATCGCGACATCACCAACGCCAAATTGAAATACGCCTACAAGGACGGTTCGGGCTGGCATATCGAAGACGTGACCGTGGCCGGCAACGATGCATGGTATACCTCGATTGCGCTTGATTCGTCGGGTTATCCGCATATCAGTTACTATGACTACGTAAACTTTGACCTCGGTTACGCTTATAAGGACGGCTCGGGCTGGCACATCAGTACCGTGGACGGCACAGGGGACGTCGGGGCGTACACCGCGATAGCGCTGGTGTCCGATATCCCCCGGATAAGCTACTACGACGGTACCAACGGCGACCTGAAGTACGCCTGGTGGGACCCCGATACCGTCGCGCCTACGGTACAGAGCACCGACCCGGTTGATAGCGCTACCGATGTGATCGTCGGGAAAACAATTACCGTAACCTTCTCTGAGAATATCCAGGCCGGCTCGGCTTACGCGAGCGTAAACATAAAGGACCAGACCGGTGCGGATGTGGCGTTTGCCAAGAGCATCGCCGGCGATGTCCTCACCATCGACCCGACGAGCAATTTGAGTTATAGCGTGAGTTATACCGTGTATGTGCCCGCGAATTCAATAAAGGACATGGGGGACAACGGCCTGGCGGCCGACTGCACGTTCAGTTTTACGACCGAAGCCGACACAACGCCGCCGGCGGTGCAGAGTACGGACCCGGCCAACGGCGCTGCCGGCGTGGTCGTGGGCAAAACGATCACGGTCACATTCAGTGAAAACATCCAGGCGGGCGACAATTACGCTCAAATCACATTGAAGGATAATAACAACAATAATGCCGCTTTCACCAAGAGCATCGCCGACGCGGTGTTGACCATCGATCCGACCGGCGACCTCAACAGCAATTTAACCTACACCGCATCGATTCCCGCGGGTGCCATCAAAGACTTACTCAACAACGCGACTACAAGCGAATACAGCTTTAGCTTTACCACCGAGAATACGGGTTCCACCGCGACGGTGGACAGCACGGGCAACGTCGGGCAGTACACATCCATCAAGGTGGACGGGTCAAACAATCCTCGTATCAGTTACTACGACGTCACCAACGCCGACCTGAAGTACGCTTACAAGGACGGCAGCGGCTGGCACACCGAGACTATAGATAGTACAGGCACTGTGGGTTTGCATACCTCACTTGCCATTGACGCTTCCGGTTACCCCAGGATCAGTTATTCCGACAATACGAACTATGACCTGAAGTACGCTTACAAAGACGCCGCCGGCTGGCACACGGAAACCGCCGATAGTGGCGGCAGTGTGGGGCAATACTCTTCTATTGCTCTTGACGGTTCCGGCTACCCGCATATCAGCTATCATGACTGGATTTTCAACTACGACCTCAAGTACGCTTACAAAGACGCCGGCGGCTGGCATGCCGAAACGGTGGATGGTGCAGGGAGTACAGGTACATATACCTCCATCGCGCTTAGTGTTTTGAATTACCCTTATATAAGCTACTACGATTACACCAACTATGACCTGAAGCTGGCTTACAAGGACGCCGGCGGGTGGCATACCGAGACCGTGGACGGCGCGACCTACATGGTGGGTTCTTATACCTCCATAGCGCTTAATGGTTCCGGTTATCCGTGCATCAGCTACTATGACGATTCCAACGACGATCTGATGTACGCCTATAAGGACGCCGGCGGCTGGCATACAGAGACCGTTGACAGCACGGGCAGCGTGGGATCGTATACATCATTGGCCCTCGATACTTCCGGTTACCCGCATATCAGCTATTATGACGGCAGCCCACTCGATTTGAAATACGCTTATAAGGACGGCTCCGGGTGGCATCTTCAAACCCTGGACAGTAACGGCACCGTAGGGCAATATACGTCGATAGACATCGACTCATCCAATTACGCGCACATCAGCTATTACGACACGACCAACGGTGACCTAAAGTATATCTGGACGGGCGACACCAGTGCGCCGACGGTGAGCAGCACGGGCCCGGCATCCGGCGCGACCGGCGTACTCGTCGGTCAGACAATTACCGTCAATTTCAGCGAAAACGTGCAGACCGGGGACAATTACGCAAGCATCAACCTGAAGGATGAATCCGGCAATGACGTGGCCTTTGTCAAAAGCATCAACGGTGCGGCGCTTACGATCGACCCGACCAGCAACCTTGATTACAGCGTAACCTACACGGTCTACGTCCCGGCCGGCTGCGTCGAAGACATGGTAGGCAGCGCCCTGGCCGCCGACAACAACTTCAGTTTCACCACGGAGGCGGACACTTACGGGCCCACGGTGAGCAGCACCAATCCCGGTAACGGTACGGGTTGCGTGCCGACAGGCCAAACCATTACCGTTACCTTCGGTGAAAACGTCCAGGCGGGAAGCAGCTATGCGAGCATCAACCTGAAAGACCAGTACGGCAATAACACGGCTTTTGGCAAGAGCATCAACGGCCAGGTGTTGTCCATCGACCCTACCAGCAACCTTAAGTATTCGGTGACCTACACGGTCTATGTTCCCGCGGACTCGATCGACGACCTGCTGGGGAACGGGACGGACAGCGACTATACCTTCAATTTCACCACCGGAACCGGCACCGGTGACATGACGATCGTTGACGGCACGGGCTCGGTGGGGCAATATGCGTCGATAGCACTTGACGGTTCCGGCTACCCGCACATCAGTTACTACGACAGCTTCGTGAACTACGACCTTAAGTATGCCTATAAGGACGCCGGCGGCTGGCACACCGAGACGTTGGACAGCGCTGGGAGCGTGGGTACGTATACTTCTTTGGCTCTCGACGCATCCAATTATCCGCACATCAGTTATTACGACGGCACGAACTACGACCTCAAGTACGCCTATAAGGACGCCGGCGGCTGGCACACCGAAACCGTGGACAGCGCGGGGAGCGTGGGACAGTATACGTCGATCGCCCTTGATAATTCAAATTACCCGTATATTAGCTATTACGACGCTACTAACTATGATCTCAAGTATGCGTATAAGGACGCCGGCGGCTGGCATGTAGAGACCGCGGAGGGCGCCAACAGCGTGGGAATGTTTACGTCCATATCCCTTGATGCGTCGAACTACCCGCACATAAGCTACTACGACAACGTACCCAACTACGATCTGAGGTACACGTACAAGGACGCCGGCGGCTGGCACGCCGAAACCGTGGACAACAGCGCTACCTATCCCGGCCAGTACACGTCGATAAAGCTGAACGCGTCCGGTTACCCCCACATCGGCCATTACGACGGTTCCAGCGCCGACCTCAAGTACGCCTATAAAGACGCCGGCGGCTGGCACTTGGAAACCGTCGACAGCGCGGGGAGCGTCGGATCTTATACATCATTGGATCTCGACGCGTCGGACTACCCGCACATCAGTTATTTTGACGGCGGTAACTGGGACCTGAAATACGCCTTTAAGGACGGCAGCGGGTGGCATACATACACGGTTGATTGCACGGGGATGGTCGGACAGTTCACGTCGCTGGTCCTCGACACGAACGACGTGGCGCATATAAGCTACTACACGGTAACAAACGCCGACCTAAAGTACGTTAGTTGGTCGCCGGGAAGCAGCCCGGCGGTAGACAGCACCGACCCGGCGGGCGGGACCGTTGACGTGGTGGTCGAAAAAACCGTTACCGTTACCTTTGACGCGGACATTCAGGCCGGCGACAACTACGCCCAGATAGACGTGAAGCACCAGAACGGCACAAGCATTCCCTTTACAAAGAGTATCGCGGGCGCGGTGCTGACGATCGACCCGACCGGCAACCTGGCCAACAGCGTCAGCTACACGGTGTACGTCCCGGAAAACGCGGTGAAAGACCTAAACAACAACGGACTGGCCGACGATTACACCTTCAGCTTCACCACCGAGGCGGACGCCGGCGCGCCGACGGTGCAGAGCACCGACCCGGCAAACGGCGCCACCAGCGTGGCGATAGACAAGACCATAACCGTCACCTTCAACGAGGACATCCAGGCGGGTGACAACTACGGACTTGTCAACCTGAAGGACCAGGGGGGCGTCGATGTGGCGTTTACCAAGAGCATCGCCGGCGCGGTGTTGACCATCGACCCGGACAGCGACCTCAGCAACAGCGTTACGTATACCGTTTACGTTCCAGCGGGCTCGGTGAAAGACCTTACAAACAACGCCCTTGCTGCCGACTACACCTTCAGTTTTACCACCATAAGCGGGTCGACCACCATCAGCATCATCGCGCCGGACGGCGTCAGCGGTTGGAGTCTGGACCCGTCCGCCGGCCAGCCCGAGACAGAGTCCGGCACCCTTTCCGTTACCGTTGATCCTGCCGGCACACCCTGGGAGGTCACGGCGGCCGACAGCGACACCGTCAATACCAACGGGAGGATGACCGCCTGGAACGGTTCCTACGACACCGACAGCAAACTGCAGAACGCGATGAAGATTGCGGGAGATTACGAGGTGACTTTGCCCAGCGGCGGTAAGATCGCCGACGGCGCCGGGGGAGGGTCCGTCCCGGTGACCTTCAAACAGACGGTGGGCTGGGTGGACCAGCCGCTATCGGGGGGCTACTCCTATAAGATTGTTGTCACCTTTACCGCATCGGTCACGGTGTAGGGGGAGCGTATCATGTGTCTAAAGTCTTTTATAGCATGCCTGCTGGCATTTTCACTAAGCCTTGCGCCAGCAAACACTTGTTTTGCGAATCCCGGTTTGGTGGTCGGTGGGGCCACCATCGACAGGGAGGTCGGTCCCGGTATTTACAGCCACGTAATCGCGGTCAGCCTGGGGCAGGGAGACCCGGCCACCGACGTCCAGGTTAATGTGAAGGGTTTCGGGCAGAAATCCGACGGCGTCCTGGAACCTGTTTCGCCTGCTCTTGACACCGGTCCGTACACGGCGCGCGGCTTTATCAACGTAGACAGCGCGTCGTTTCACCTTGATCCGGGAGAATCGAAGGACGTTAACGTCACTATCAACGTTCCCGGCGGCGTCGGTGACGGAGGAAGGTACGCGGTGATAAGCGTTTGTTTGTCTCCTCCCGCCGGGGGAGACGTCAATGTGGCGTCCGGCATAGTCGTCCCCGTCGTATTGACCATTCAGGGGAGTGAGTTTGTTCACAGCGGGGAGATAAGCGGCCTGTCCGCCAATGTTGCAAACGAGGGACAGTATGTAGAAATAATGACCGGTTTTCGAAACACGGGGAACCATCACTTTAAAATTAAAGGAGAGGGTACGGTATACAGCGCCGGCGGACAGGCGCTCGCAACGATAAGCGAGCCGCTTGCCGCTTCTTCATTGATCCCCGCCATGTCCATGCTGCTTAAGGCAACTTACGCGCCGGCGGGAGGACTCAGCCCGGGTAATTACTCGGTCCTTTCTAGGGTGATGCTTGAGGACGGCACCCTGCTGGACGAAGCCACCGGGCAGTTTACGGTGACTGTTAAGACGCCCGGACCCGCAGGCGGCGGTTACTCAGGTTTGCCGGGGAGAAACCCAAATGTCAATACGCCATTATCCCCGGCATTTAACGATATCGCCGGGCACTGGGCTGAAAGCGACTTAAAGGTAATGTCCGGGTTGAGAATCGTCCGCGGGGTCGGCGGCGGAAAGTTCTGTCCGGACAGGCCGGTTACCAGGGCGGAGTTTGCGGCCTTTTTGATCCGGAGCCTGGGTATCGAAGAAGTCCAACCGAAGGGCGGTCATTTCAAGGATGTCCGGGACGGCGATTGGTATTACGGGGCGGTGGAAGCGGCTTTTAAGGCGGGACTGCTGCGGGGATACCCGGATGGTTCCTTGCGGCCGAACGCCCGGATTACCAGGGAAGAGATCGCCGCAATCCTGGCACGGGTTTTGACCCAGAACCAGAAACAGGCAACAACCGATATCGAGACGGTGTTAGCGCGATTCACCGATCGGATAAGGATCGCCATTTGGGCCCGAAAGGCAGCCGCGCTGACCGCGCAGGAACGCATAATCGAGGGCCGGAGCGGTGGGCTGTTTGCGCCAAAAGAGAACGCGACCCGGGCGGAAGCGGTTGTCCTGCTGAAACGGATGCTGGTCAGCCTCGGGAGGCTGTCTTGTTGATTAGTTAAGATAGCCGCAGGTTAAGAAGAGGCATGAAGAAACAGTGGGGGGCGGTTACTCCTACAGGATAGTGGTCACCTTTACCGCATAGGTTGTTGTTTAACCATACTTTAAGACATGCGGATACTTTAACCGCTTCAGTTTTTTCACAAGTCCTGCTTTTAAATTAGTAAGCAGGTCTTTTTTTTAGTCCCAAAATGGTATTATCCGTTGTATATTTAGATAAATCCAGGGTGAAAATTATAAATCCGATATGGAAACGGCGTCAGTTGTTGCCACGTGAAAAGACAATTATACGTGAAAAGTAAGGACAAAGCAGACGAGTAATTTTAATTAAAGGAGAGGATGCCGATTGAAACCATCAAAACCCAAAGTCGAAGTAAACGGTTGGACAACCAGGCGGTTGACCTGGCGTGGTTCCCTGATCTCGGCCGTTGTGTTTGCGCTTGCGCTCGTTGCCGCGTTTACGGACGGCGTGGCCGCAGCCGGCGCCTGGAACATTGAAACGGTGGACAGCGGGGGAAGTGTCGGGAAGTGGACCTCTATGGCTATTGACCCGGCGGGATCCTCCCACATCAGTTACTACGACCGGACCAACGGGGACCTGAAATACGCCCGCCAGGACGGAGGCGCGTGGGTCATTGAGTTTGCGAAACAAGCCGGCGCCAACGTGGGGAAGAGCACGTCGGTCGCGCTCGACGCGTCCGGTTACCCGCACATCAGTTACTGTACCGGCGGTACACCCACTAAATTAATGTACGCTTATAAAGACGCTTCCGGTTGGCATTCCGAGCTCGTCTGGGGAGGTACGGTAGACGTCGGCGAATACAACTCGATAGCGGTAGACGCGGACGGATACCCCCACATCAGCTTCTACAATTCCCAGGGCCGTTTGATATATGCGTACAAGGACGCCGGCGGCTGGCATTTCGAGGGGGTGGACGCATCGGTGAATGTCGGCGGCGCTTGGAATTCCCTGGTCCTCGACAGTGCCGGCAACCCGCATATCAGCTACAAGCGCATCACCTGTTGGTCAAAAAGAACCTACAATTGGACCCTAAAGCGCTGGATCTATAAGGAGTGGCTCGAACACAATCTGGCATACGCTTACAGGGACGGCGCCGGCTGGCACGTTGAAATCGTGGACAGCGGCAACAGAATGGGCCCGTATGACCACCTGATAGATACTACTTACGTGGAGGAAATGGAAAAGCCGAGAACGGGCAGCCACGGCTCGATATGCCTTGACGCCTCCGGTTTACCGCATATCAGCTACCGCGGCGGCGCGGCCTTGAAGTACGCTTATAAGGACGCCGGCGGCTGGCACGTCGAAAAGGCCGATGATGCAGCTACGGCCAATTTCACTTCAATAAAAGTGGGGGGTTCCGGCAGGCCGCAAATCAGCTATTACGACATTGTAAATTGCGATCTGAAGTATGCTACGAGGGATGCTTCCGGCTGGCTCATTGAAACGGTAGACTCCATCGGTGTTGTCGGCAAGTATTCGGCCCTGGCGCTGGACGCCGGCGAGAATCCCCGCATCAGCTATTATGACGAGACAAACGCTGATCTGAAATACGCCTGGCAGGCCCCGTAAATGCGGGTGTAAACTAACAGACGTGAGTAAAAAGAGCACCGCGGGCGCGGTGCTCTTTATTTTGCTTTAAGGTTTCCGGGTGGAAAAAGCGTAAAATAATTGGTTTAAACGCTTCAATGACTTTGCGCTGAATTTAAAATACTGCTGGAAAATTACCGGGCAAGAAGGAAAAATGCGAATAAAGGCGAAAAGGTGAATAATCGGCTATCAGTACACAACATTTCGCGGGCCGTTACGGGTGGCTTCAGCCTAAACGAAAACTGATTGAAAGCTGGTCGAACTATGGTTCTCGTAAGGTGGGTAACCCGTTTCGCTTTCAGGTGTTGTCTGCCCAGACGCAGAATGGTACTGGGGACGGCGCTTTTTTTCTTTATACTTGCGGTTGTTGGGACGTGTGACGTTGCCTTGGCGTTTCAGACTCCGGGATACTGGGCAACGGAGTACGTCGCCTACGAGGGGCACACCGTAGGAAGGTTTTCATCGCTTGTACTTGACGGGTCAGGAAATCCCCACATCAGCCATTACGATGCGACTAGCGGCGACCTGCTCTATTCATACGAAGACGGCTCAGGCTGGCACACCGAAAACGTGGACGGCGCCGGGAGCGACGTGGGGAAGTACACGTCCATCGTCCTTGACGGCAGTGGTTACCCCCATATCAGCTACTACGACACCACCAACGGCAACCTGAAATACGCTTACAAGGATGCCGGCGGCTGGCACGCGGAGACCGAGGACCAGGACACGGCCGGCAACGTCGGGCAATATACGTCGCTGGCCTTGAACGGGTCCGGGTATCCATGCATCAGTTACTACGACGTTAGCAACACCAATCTCAAGTATACCTATAAAGACGCCGGCGGCTGGCATGCCGAGAACGCCCATGGTTCGGCCAACGATGTTGGGAAGTACTCGTCCATGAAGCTGAACGCGTCCGGGTACCCCTGTGTCGGCTACTACGATGCGACGGCCGGCGACCTGAATTACGTCTATAAAACCGCCGGCGGCTGGCAGGCGCCCGCCCAGGTGGACGGCGCCACGAACAACCAGGGGCAGTACTCGTCGCTGGCGTTTAACGCCTCCGGGTATCCGTGCATCAGCTACATCGCCGTTGCCAACAACAATATCAGGTACGCCTGGTGGGACGGCGCAGCCTGGAACAAACAGGCCGCATCCGCCGGGATCTTTCAGGGCACGGATACGTCCCTCGCCTTTGACAACAGCGATCTGCCTGCGATCAGTTATTGCGATTTGTCCGGTGACCTGAGTTACGTGTACAAAGACGCCGGCGGCACCTGGTGGTCTCAACACCCGAACGTAGCTTGTGGATCAACTTATCAAACCTCTTTGAAATTCGACGCTGACGGCAACCCACGCATCAGCTGTTACTACTCGACCACAGGGATATTAGGTTATGCTCGGTGGGTCTACGATGCCGCTGCGCCGACGGTACAGAGCACCGACCCGGCAAACGGCGCCACCGGCGTGGCGCTTAATAAAACCATTACCGCCACTTTCGACGAGAACATTCAGCAGGGCGCCAACTGGAGCAGCATCGCCCTAAAAGACCAGGCCGGCGCCGACGTTGCTTTTGCCAAGAACATCGCCAACAGCGTCCTTACCATTGACCCGTTTAGCAATTTCAACTACGGCGTGACCTACTGGGTGTACGCCGTGGCCGGTTCGGTAAAGGACATGGCCGAGAACGGTTTGGCGGGCGACTACGTGTTCAGCTTTACCGCCGTGGCTGATACGACGGCCCCTACCGTCAGCAATACGAACCCTTCTAACGGCGCCATGTACGTTCCCCTGACCAAGACGATAACCGTCACTTTCAACGAGAACATCCAGGCCGGGGACAACTACGGCAGCATTACCTTGAAGGACAGTGCGGAAACAACCGTGGCTGTCACCAAAAGCATCAACGGTGCCATACTTACAATCGACCCCGACGGCAACCTCGACTATAGCGAAACCTATACGGTGCGGCTTCCGGCCGGTGCTATCGAGGACGTGTGGGGGAACGGCCTTGCCGGTGACTACACCTTCAGCTTCACCACGTCAGGCTGGTGGACCGAGACCGTGGACGGCGCAAGTGCCAACGTGGGGCAATGGACTTCGATTAAGATCGATGCTTCCGGTTATCCGCATATCAGTTATTACGACACCACCAATACCGATCTTAAATACACTTACCAGGACGCCGGCGGCTGGCACACCGAGACGATCGACGGCGCAGGTGTCAGCGTGGGGCAGTATACGTCCTTGGCCCTTGATACTTCCGACTATCCGCGCGTAAGCTATTACGACACGACCAACGGCGACCTAAAGTATGCATATAAAGACGGGTCTGGCTGGCACACTGAGCAGGCGTCCGGCGCCGGCGTCAACTCGGGTTTATACACCTCAATAATTCTTGATGCGTCCGGCTACCCCCATATCAGCTACCTTGAGTGGTACAACTCTGGTCCATACGGAGAACCTTTATATAATCTCAAGCATGCTTATAAGGACGCCGGCGGCTGGCACACCGAGACGGCGGACGGCGGTGATTGTTTCGGCGACACTACTTCGATCGACCTGGACGCGTCCGGTTATCCCCACATCAGCTATTGCAGCGCGATATACGATGTGTGGCAGGATACTTATGTCGCCAACCTCAAATATGCGTACAAGGACGGGTCGGGGTGGAACTTGAGTGCCCCTGATAGTGCGGGTGACATCAGCGGTCACTGGCCGTCTCTGACCCTGGATGATTCTGATTATCCTCATATAAGTTATCAAGATAGCGCCCACCTGGAGTACGCATATAAGGACGGTAGCGGCTGGCATTACACCACTGTCGATAACTCAGCGGGTTCATGTACGTCTATCAGCCTGGACGTTTCCGGGTATCCGTGTATAAGTTACAGCGGCGGGCTTAAATACGCCTATAAAAACGCGTCCGGCTGGCACACGGAAACCGCGGACAGCGCAGGCTACTATACGTCGTTTGCCTTCGACACGTCCGGCCTCCCTCATGCCAGCTACTGGGACAACGCCAACGGCGACCTGAAGTATGCTTACCGGCCGGCCGATGTCTACCTGCCGACGGTACATAGCACCAACCCTGCCGATGCGGCCGTTAACATCCCGGTAACCAAGACCGTCACGGTCACCTTCAGCGAAAACGTGCTGGCAGGCGCCAACTACGGACTGATCACCCTGAAGGACGGGGACGGCGCCGACGTGGCGTTTTCCAAGAGTATCAACGCCGCGGTGCTGACCATCGATCCGAACGGCGACCTTGAACGTAGCGTCACCTTTGCGGTTTATCTTCCTCCCGGAGCGGTCAAGGACACCGCGGATAATGCACTGGCCGACAGCTGCAGTTTCAGCTTTACCACCACGGCCTGGCAAATAACTACCGTGGACGGTTCAGGGGGAGGTTATACGTCAATAGCTCTCGACGTATATGGGTATCCCCACATAAGTTACACAGCCGGCAGTACGTTGAAATATGTCTATCAAAATGCCTCAGGCTGGCATACGGAAAACGTGGCAAACGCCCGCGTGGACGCTATGTGGACTTCAATCGCCCTGGATGCGTCGGGGAAACCGCATATTAGTTTCTGTGACTATTATTGGGATGAATTCTGGAACTATGATGGAGACTTAATATACGCTTTCAAAAACGGAAACTGGCAGACATACAATGTGGATAGTGCCGGCGACGTTGGTTATTACAATTCAATAAAAGTAGACTCAGGGTACCCGCACATCAGCTACTTCGACGATACCAACAACGACCTGAAATACGCTTCCAAGGACGCCGGCGGCTGGCATACGGAAACCGCAGACAATACAGGCAACGTAGGTAAAAACACGTCAATAGCCATTGACGGTACCGGGTATCCGCACATCAGCTACTTCGACGATACCAACTACGACCTTAAATATGTATACAAGGACGGCGGCGGCTGGCACGCCGAGACCGTGGACAGCGCCGGCAACGTGGGTTCGTACACTGCGATCGCTTTGGATGCTTCGAATTACCCCCATATCAGCTATTACGACTATACCAATACCAACCTTAAATACGTGTACCAGGACGGTTCCGGCTGGCACGCCGAAACCGTGGACGGCGCAAGCGCAACCGTAGGTTGGTACACATCAATAGCTTTGGGCCCTTTTAATTACCCGCGCATCAGTTACTATGACAATACCAACGGCGACCTCAAGTACGCGTACAAAGACGGTTCGGGCTGGCACGCCATGCAGGCGGACGGAACGGAAAGCAGCGTAGGCACGTACACGTCGCTGGCTTTGGACGCCTCGTATAACCCGCATATAAGCTACTACGACGGCGCCAATTACGACCTGAAGTACGCTTATCGGGATTTCTCTGCGCCGACAATCCAGAGCACCGACCCGGCAAACGGCGCCACCGGGGTGGCTGTAAACAAGACCATTACCGTCACCTTCAGCGAGGACGTCCGGGCGGGCGGCAACTATCCGCAAGTTAATTTGAAGCATCAAGACGGCAGCAACGTCGCATTTACCAAGAGCATCGCCGGCGCGGTGCTCACCATCGATCCCACAAGTGACCTGAGCAACAGCGTCACCTACACCGTTTACGTTCCGGCGGGTTCGATAGAGGACTTAACCGATAATGCACTCGCCGCCGACTACAACTTCAGCTTTATTACCACTTCCGGCGGCGGCGGACCAACCATCTCCATTACCCCCCCCCCTGGTATCAGCGGCTGGAGCCTGAACCCGTCTGCAAGCCAGCCCCAGACACAGGCCGGGACTCTTATCGTCGGAGTGGATCCCGACGATGAGTCCTGGGAGGTTACGGCGGAGGACGCCGACACCGCGAACACCAACGGCAAGATGACAGCCTGGAACGGTTCTTACGACACCGGCAGCAAATTACAGAACGCGATGAAGGTAGCGGCGGAATACGAGGTGACGCTGCCCGTCGGCGGCAAGATCGCGGATAATACCGGCGACCAGTCTGCTGATGTGACCTTCAAGCAGACCGTAAGTTGGGCGGACCCGCCGCTGTCCGGCGGTTACTCCTACAGGATTATTGTTACCTTTACCGCATCGTTAACGGTATGATTGCTGTATAACATAAGCTTGCAGAAAACCTTAAAGGTTCTTTGCGGAATACAAACCTGCAGTTAAATGCAGGTTTGTTTATTATAACAGTTGTTTGGCCCGCGGTTTGCCGAACCGGCAGACCGCCAAGCCACCGGGGTTCTATAATCAGTCGTACGACTCTGATGGATACCGAATGCGCCTGGCGACTTAAAATTGTCAAAAAATTCTGACAAATAAAACCAGAATTTTCTCTAAAGAAACACAACCGCAATAACGAAAATTATTATGTAAATAAGTATGGCCTCCTAACATATCACAATTAAAACCGTAGCCTATTGTACCATATTGCGAAAAATAATTTCTAACGCTCGCAGCCTATTCAATATTACTAATCCAAAGACATTAAGGTGTTGCCTGAAGACTTTCTAAGGCTGAAAGGCTTTAGCGGGAGGGCGAGGCGAGTGGTTCCAAGAGAACCGGCCGGGCAAATAATCGGCATGTATCGGAAATTCGCCAGTATAAGTTTTGTCCTGGCATTGGCATTCTTTTTTCTTTTGCTGAGCGCCGGCCCCTGGAGTGTCCACACAACGGCTTTGGCCGCGCCCGCTGTTCTTAATACCGACCCGGCCGACGGCGCTACCGGCGTAGTAACGACCAAGACGATCACAGTTACTTTTGACGTATACATACAGGCCGGTTCCGCCTACGACACCATCGCTCTGAAAGACCAGAGCGGCGCCGACGTGGCGTTTAGCAAGAGCATTACCGACAACGTGCTCACGATAGACCCGACCAGTCTTCTCGAATGTAGTGTGACTTACTGGGTTTATATACCGGCTCTATCTGTAGAGAACCTTTCCGGCGAGCCTTTGCAGAGTGACTACAACTTCAGCTTTACCACTGAAGCGGCGCCTGTGGTGAGCAGCACCGATCCCACCGACGGCGCCACCGATATCAGGGTAAACAAAACCGCAACGGTTACCTTCGGTAAAAACATCCAGGCAGGCGCTGCTTACGCTGCTATCGCTCTTAAGGATCAGAGCGGCGCCGACGTTCCTTTCGCAAAGACCATCGCCAGCAATGTGCTCAGCATCGACCCGACCAGCGACCTGAATTGCAGCGTCAGCTACTGGGTCTACGTTCCCGCCGGCGCTATCGCCGACACGTCAGGAAATCCTACGGCGGCCGACTGCAACTTCAGCTTTACTACCTCTCCGGGCAAATGGTATTGCGAAATTGCGGATGCGACGGCCGACATCGGTCACTGGACCTCCTTAGCTTTAGATGTATATGGTCAGCCGCACGTAAGTTACTACTATGTTACCGGCGGTGACCTGATGTACGCGTACAAAGATACCGCCTGGAATACGGAGACTGTGGACAGCGGAGACAGCGTGGGGCAGTACACCTCGATGGCTCTGGATGACGCGAATTATCCCCATATCAGCTACTACGATGTTACAAATACCGCTCTTAAATATGTCTATAAGAACGTTTCAGGTTGGCAAGTGGAGACCGTCGACGGCGCCGGCGACGTAGGCACGTATAATTCCCTAAAACTGGACTCATCGGGGTACCCGCACATCGCTTATTGCGATACGACCAACGGCTACCTGAAGTACGCTTACAAAGACGCAACCGGCTGGCACATAGAAAGTGTTGTCCGAATCGGCGGCGCCAGCGCCTGGATTTCTCTCGCTATTGATGCTAATGGATACCCGCATATGAGTTACCTTTACTCCGATAATTGGGACCTCAAGTACACGTACAAAGACGTTTCCGGCTGGCACACCGAGACCGTGGAAAGTTCCGGCTATCCCGGGTATTACTCATCACTGGCCATTGATGCGTCCGGCCGTCCACATATCAGTTACGTAAAAGGCGCTGAGGCCATAGGTGGTCCGACCAACGACCTGAAGTACGCCTACAAAGACATTGACGGCTGGCATATCACGGCGGTGAACACTCCCGGTTGGGACTACTACTCGTCTTTGGTTCTTGACAGGTCGGGGTATCCGCATATCGGCCACTGGGACGCATCTAATAAATATCCCAGATATTCGTATCAGGATGTTTCCGGCTGGCACAAAGAGACCGTGCCCGACGGTTTCTATTCCGGCGAGTTTGTTTCTCTCGCTCTTGACGCTTCCGATAATCCGCGGATGACTTACTACAGAAGCGTCGGCGACGACCTGAAGTACGCCTGGTGGCTGACCGACGCGCCGACGGTGACCGGAACCGACCCCCGCCGCGGCGCCGCCGATATCGCAATCGGCAAGACGATCTGCCTGACCTTCACCGAGGATGTGCAGGAAGGTGACAACTACGGTTCGATCACCTTGAAAGACGGGGGCGGCAGCGACGTTTCATTCACCAAGACGTTAAGCGGGAAGACGCTGACCATCGATCCCGACAGCAACCTGGCCAACAGCACGACCTTCACGGTGACGATTCCAGCCGGCGTGGTGAAGGACGTGACGAACAACGTACTGGTAAGCGACTTCAGCTTCAGCTTTACCACAGAACCGGCCCCTGCAGTCAGCGCCACGAACCCGGAAAGCGGCGCCACCGACGTCCGGATCGACCAGACGATTACTGTAACGTTCAATAAAAACGTCCAGGCCGGCGACAACTATGGGCAGATAAACCTGAAGGACGGAGACGGCGGCGATGTGGCTTTCAGCAAGAGCATCGCCGGCAGCGTCCTTACCGTCGACCCGACCGGCGTTCTCGAATATACCGTTACTTATACCGTGTACATTCCGGCGGGATGTGTAAAAGATGCTTCCGGCACCGGGCTGCCGGGGGATAACGACTTCAGCTTCACCACCGAAGCGCTGCTTGCGGTGTGGGACACCGATCCCGCCAGCGGCGCCGTAAATGTCCCGTCGGCCCAGACGGTCACTGTTACCTTCAGCCAGGACATACAGGCACATACCAACTATGCCTCGATCAATCTGAAACACCAGGACGGCAGTGATGTCGCTTTCACCAAAGGCATCAACGGCGCCGTGCTTACCGTCGATCCTAACACAGACCTCAGCTACGGCGTGACGTATACGGTCTACGTGCCCGCCGATTCGGTCGCCACACTGGGTGGCAGCGGGCTGCCGTCGGACTATAATTTGAATTTTACCACAGAGGCCGGAGGCAGCTGGCAGTTGCAAATCGCGGACGAATGGGGCCTGACCGGCTTGTGGACGTCCATAACCCTGGATGTCTATGGGTACCCTCGTATCAGTTATTATTACGATTCCAGCGACGACCTGAAGTATGCGTATAAGGACTCCTCCGGCTGGCACACGACGACCGTGGATTCCGGGGGCGGTGTGGGGACGAATACTTCCATAGAAATGAATTCCGCCGGCTATCCCTGCATAAGTTACCGTGACGACACCAATGCCAATGTCAAGTACGCTTACCAAGACGCAAGCGGCTGGCATATGGAGCTTGTGGATGCGGAATACAGCGCCGGTTCCAATCAAACCGGTCTGGGTTTTGATTCTACCGGCTACCCCCATATCAGTTATCTTAGAATGATAGATGCCGGCACTTATCGCCTGATGCACGCATGGAAGGAGGCTGACGGCTGGCATAACGAGATCCTGGACTCCGATCTCAGCAGACCGGGACAGTGGTCATCCCTCGCCATAGATTCTTCCGGCGGAATCCATATCAGTTACTATCTTATCGGCGGCAACGCAACGCTGAGATACGCCTATAAACCGTCGGGCGGCGCCTGGAGCATTACCGACGCTGACCCCAGCGCGTGGATAACAGGTGAGTACTCGTCAATAGCCCTGGACGAATCGGGTTATCCTCATTTCAGTAGTTCCGACCGCACCAACTGGGACCTGAGGTATGTTTATAAGGACGGCGCCGGCTGGCACAGGGAGAACGAGAATATTGACAGCGCCGACCAGGTCGGAACGTGGACATCGATAGGGGTGAAAAACGGCTATCCGCATATAAGTTATTATGACATCACCAATACAGCCTTGAAATACGCCTATAAAGACGCTTCGGGCTGGCATGCGGAAACAGTGGACAACAGTGCAAGTGTCGGCCAGTATACCTCAATTGTCCTGGACGTTTCCGGAAGCCCGTATATCAGTTACTACGACGCGACTAATTTTGACTTGCGGTGTGCTTATTGGCTGCCCGCCAAACCAATGGTCGCCGGCGTCGATCCCCTCCGGAACTCTGCAAGCGTTACACTGGACAAGACCATCACCGTCGGTTTCACCGAGGATGTGGTTTCGGGCGACAACTACGCCGGTATCGCCTTGAAGGACCAGAGCGGCGCGGACGTCCCGTTCACCAAGACGCTAAGCGGCAGGATGCTGACCATCGATCCGAACGACGATCTTAGTTACAGCGTTACCTATACGGTCTACGTCCCGGCAGGTTCGGTTAAAGACTCAGGCGGCAACGCCCTGGCCGGAGACTTCGACTACAGCTTTACAGCAGAACCGGACATATACCCGCCGGCCGTAAGCGGCACCGATCCGGCGAACGGCGCTACCGGCGTGACACTCGACAGAACCATAACAGTCACTTTTGATGAAGACATTCAGGCAAGCGCCAACTATGCCTCAATCAACCTCAAGCACGAGGACGGCAGCGATGTTGCGTTCGGCAAAAGCATCGCCGGCGCGGTACTCATCATTGATCCGGACGCCAACCTAAGCGGCAGCGTCACCTACACCGTTTATGTCCCGGCAGGCTCAGTAAAGGACCTTGCCGACAATGATCTGGCTGCCGACTTCAACTTCAGTTTCACCACGGAGGCGCCGTCAGCCACCATCACGATCACCGCGCCCGCCGCTATCTCAGGCTGGAGCCTCAGCCCGGCTTCAAACCAGCCCCTTACGCAGTCCGGAACGCTTTCGATTGACGTCGAACCCGGCACTGAATCCTGGGAGGTTACCGCCTCCGACGCGGATACCGTGAATACGAACGGAAAGATGACCGCTTACAACGGTTCATACGATCTTGCGAAGAAGCTGCAGAACGCGATGAGCGTGGCGGCGGGTTTCGAGGTGACCCTGCCCGCCGGGGGGAATATCGCTGAAAACACCGGCGACCAATCGGTGGATGTAACCTTCAAGCAGACGGTGGGATGGACTGACGAAATACTGTCCGGGGGTTATACCTACCGGATCGTCGTCACCTTCATCGCGTCGATTACGGTTTGAAGTTAAGGAAATACAGCGGGCATTAATTCAGATAAGTTGGGGTATCCGAGTTAATTAAAACCAGACATAGGGTAAGGCAATCAACCGAGCCGTTAAAAATACTTTTCTTTATTGTTTTAACAACATGTTAAAATAAAGATTAAACAACAATTCATTATATAATTATCTACTAAAATGATACAGGGCTATACTATAAGACCCTTTAAGCACGGCGATCTCGGGCAGGTTCTATACCTCCACGGCCTTGTTTACAGCAGTGAGCATGGTTTCGATCTGAGCTTCGAGGGGTATGTGGCGGCAGGGATCGCTGAGTTCGCCTGTTCGTTCAAGGAAGGAAAGGACCAGCTTTGGGTAGCGGAGGCGGACGGGCAGGTTGCCGCTTCCATCGCTGTCTTCGGCCGCTCGGAGTCCGAGGCGCAGCTTCGCTGGTTTATCGTTCACCCCGCTTACCGCGGTTTAGGCATGGGAAAGGCTCTCCTCAAAGAAGCGCTCGAATTTGCAAAAAGATGCGCCTACACGACTGTATTCCTTTGGACGCTGGGCCACCTTGACGCGGCGCGCCACCTATACAAGTCGGCTGGTTTTGTCCTGGCCGAAAAGAAGACGCACGTTCTATGGGGGAAGCTGCTTACGGAGGAGCGTTACGATTTAAGCCCGAACCCTTAGTTCCCCTGCGGTTTTGGACTAGGTATCTACTTCGAACTTTTTAATAATAATGTTATTGCCCTTCAATGGGTAGCCACGATGGATGCTGATGTATTGACAGGCAAAATTCCGACGAGTTAATATTTACCATAGCGGAATTTAAAGAGGAGGTGGCGCCGTGAAGAAGATCGCCTTAATAAGCTGCACCATGGTCAGAAAGAGGAACCTTTGTCCCGGCGACGTGAGATGCCTGGTGGCGATGAACCGGAGGGAAGGGGAGTTCGAGCGGTATAAGGATGAGGATGTGGCGGTGGTCGGTATTGTGGACTGCGGCGAATGCGAAGGGAACAAAAGCGGCAGGGTGGTGTTGAGCCTGGCTACGTTAAAGGGACCGCTTGCGATGCTTAACGAAACACTGGACGTCATCCATATCGGAACCTGTATCATGAGCTTCTGCCCGCGGAAAGACGATATCCTCAAAGCCGTCAGGGATAAGGTGGGGATAGACGTCGTCGAGGGAGGGCACAAGTATATGCCGCCGAAAATCTTTTAACTGACAGGCAGGCATTTGTTCTTAAGTTGCGTGTAGCGCAAGTAAAGTTATCGGTATGGAATCCTGTGCTTGCTGTTTGGGAACAGGTTTACGTCCTTGTGACGAACTTGTTTTGCAGCACTCTTATAAGACTACTTGGCTATTTTACAGTTGGCGCCGAGCTTTTCGAGCGCTCTTTTTTCGATTCTGGACACATAACTGCGGGAGATGCCGAGCACGTTGGCGATCTGGTGCTGCGTAAAGCACTGTCCGTTTAGGAACCCGTAGCGCGCGATGATGATCTTTCGTTCCCGGGAGGAGAGGTGGGAGAGTTTTTCGCGCAGCGACTTTTGTTCAAGGTGCTGTGAAACCTGGTCTATAACGGAATCCGGCTCGCTTCCCAGGATGTCGATGAGAGCTACCTCGTTCCCTTCCTTGTCTACGCCCACCGGTTCATTGAGCGAAACCTCGGCGCGATTCTTCTTGGCGGCACGGAAAAACATGAGGATTTCATTTTCTATGCACCGGGCGGCATAGGTAGCAAGACGTGTGCCCTTATTGGGGTTGTACGTTTTGATGGCTTTGACAAGACCCACCGAGCCTATGGAAATCAAGTCTTCTGCATCGTACCCGGACCCTTCATACTTCTTCACGATATGAGCCACCAGGCGCAGGTTGTGTTCTACGAGGATGTTCCGGGCGGATTCATCACCGCGGAGCATCTGCCGGATATGTTTCTTTTCCTCTTCTTCCGAAAGCGGGCGGGGAAAGGAGTTGTTCGTAACGTAGCCGAGAAGCGGAAAAAACCCACTCGCCAGGGATATGGCCGTGGCAAATGCTGCTATCATTAAACCCCTCCTGAAGATGTCAATCTCCGGACGACGATGCATATCGTCGACATTTACTGCAGATTTGCGGCGGCCGGTTCGGCATCGGCCAAGGGATTGTGATGCCCGCTCCAACCGGACGAAAGGGGCCGAGCCGGCGGCAATGTCATAAAGGAATGTATTTTAATGTTACGCTTCGTGAAAATTGATTGTGCCTGTCCGGTCGATTTTTGTCTTCAACCTCTGGCGATTCAGGCAGATTTGGGTTAAGCTAAAAAAATGGGAAACGCTGAGCGGCTGAATATTTGCAAATGGGGGTGGAGCTTGTAGAAGCGACTGCAGTAATCCTGGCCGGGGGCAGGAGCACCCGTATGGGAACGGACAAGGCCTTTCTGGAGGTTGAAGGGCGCAGGCTTATTGAGCGTGACGTTTCTGCCCTGGGAAGGGTCTTTTCCGAGGTTATCATAGCGGGTGATCCCGGGGTATACGGGGGGCTGGCCGATCGGGTGGTGAAGGATTTCTTTGAGGAGGCGGGGCCTTTGGCCGGGGTTCACGCCGGACTTTCTTTTGCAAGCCACGACCGGGTTTTTGTGGCTGCCTGCGACCTTCCCTTTATAGACGGCGAGATGGCGGCATTTATTGTGCAAAGACTGCAGGGGTATGACGCTTCGGTCCCCTGTGTGGGAGGCAGGCTTCAGCCCCTCTTTGCGGCCTATAAGAAATCGTGCCTGGCTCCGGTCAGCCGTTATCTTGAAAAAGGAGGCCGTCGGGTGGTGAGCTTTCTGGGTGAGGTCCGGGTCCGTTATCTTACGGAAATGGATTTTGCCGGGTGGCCGCACTCCGGCAGGGTGTTTTTTAATATAAACACCCCTGGTGAGTTCGAACGGTTAAATCATGATATAATCACTTCCGTGCCGGTCGTGGGAGTGACGGGGTTTTCGCGTACGGGGAAGACGACTCTGCTTGAAAACCTGGTGGCATCCCTTGCTTCCTCCGGTTATCGGGCGGCCGTTTTAAAGCACACGTGGCACGAGGTGCGTGATACAGGGGGTAAGGATACCGACCGCTTTATTAAGGCGGGCGCGGAGAAAACCGCACTGACCGGGCCGGGCGGCATATTATATTTTCAACGGGAAGGGCACCCGGCATTGGGGAAGGTTTTGAGTCTTATGGAGGATGGGGTGGATATCATACTGGTCGAGGGTTATAAAGAAGCGCCTTTTGCCAAGATCCGGGTAATGGGTGAAACCGGAATCGATGGCGGGGAGGAGATCGGCTCCGGCGGAAGGACCGTGGCGGTCGTCGGTGAAACGGACGATGCCTCCCGCCGCGGGGTGCCTGTGTTTTCACGCGACGATATTAAGGGGATAAGCGGTTTTATCATCGGCCGTTTTTTAGCGCGGGGGGACAGGAATTGCTGAAGCTGTTGCGTCCGGACCTCTACCTTGGATCACTCTTCGATATTACACCGAAGATGCTCGAAGACCTGGGGATCAAGGCTTTGATCCTTGATCTCGACAACACGCTGGTGGTCCGGGGTGAAGAAAAGGCTGAACCGGAGGTATCGGAATGGCTTAAGGCATTGCAGGAGCGCGGTATCAAGCTCTGCATCGTGTCGAACAACTCGCGGGGGAAGGGCGGTAAAATCGCCCGCGCTCTGGGTTTACAGGGGGTATTCAGGGCTATAAAACCGTGGGGCAAACCGTTCCGGAAGGCGCTGCGGCTTTTGGGGGAGAAGGCCTCAAGTACCGCCATGGTAGGCGATCAGTTGTTTACGGATGTCTTGGGGGGAAACCGAATGGGACTTTACACCATAATGGTCACCTCTCTGGGTGGTCCGGATTTTATCCTGACGCGGCTTATCATCCGAAAGTTGGAGCGAATCGTGTTATCCCGGCTCGGATACAAAAGTAACCTGTTCCGTGGGGTACGGGGGTGAAGGTGATGGAAACGCCTTTGATAAACGGCAGGACAAGGGTTGTCGGTATCTTTGGGGATCCGGTGGAGCATACCTTTTCACCCGCGATGCACAACGCGGCATTTGCGGCTTTATGCCTGAATTTCGCATACCTCCCGTTTCGGGTGCGGAAAGAGGAGTTACCGGCGGCGGTAGCGGGATTAAGGGCGCTCGGTCTGGTCGGCGTAAACGTTACGGTGCCTCACAAAGAGGCGGTATTGCCCTACCTTGACGAGGTTACGCCCGAAGCAAAATTAATAGGTGCGGTAAACACGGTTGTAAACCGTAACGGCAGGTTGACGGGGTATAATACCGACGCCACCGGTTTTCTGCGGGCGCTCAGGGAAGCGGGCTGTGAGCCTGCAGGCGCGGAAGCGGTAGTGCTCGGCGCCGGCGGGGCCGCAAGGGCGGTGTGTATGGCGCTTGGAATGGCCGGCGCGCGCCGGATTGTGGTCTTTAACAGAACGTACGAACGCGCACAGGCACTTTCACGAGAGGTGCAGGCAAACACGGAAACCACGGCGGTCGCCCTGCCCTGGGAAGATCTGAACAAACGCAAAGCCGATGTTTTTCAGGCTGCGGGCGTTGTGATTCAGACGACGAGCATAGGGATGCACCCTGAAAAGTCGGCTTGCCCCGCGGTATCGCCGGCAGCCTTCCGGAAAAACCAGTTGGTGGTGGACCTTATCTATAACCCCGTGGAAACACGTTTTCTTCAAATGGCGGCCGAGGCGGGCGCCGCAACGCAAAACGGTTTACGGATGCTGCTTTATCAAGGGATTGCGGCCTTCGAGCTGTGGACGGGCAGTTCACCGCCGGAAGAGATAATGCTGCAGGGCCTTGCCGCAATGAAAGGCGCTTAATAGTACCGTCCGGCGAACTTCGACGGTATTGCTGACGGGGCTTGTTCATCGATAAAAGGGGAAAACCAACCGGGTATACCGGTCGTGATTTTGGTTCCCATAAAACCTAAAAGGACGTTCCATTAATAGCACGATATGCCAGACGGATACCTGTTGCAGGATTTTTGTTAACTTTAACGAAATATTGTAGAAACTGGCTGAATGAGAGCGGCAAAACCTCTTAACCATGAGGAATTATTGACTCTCTCTTGAAAAACAGGTTAATAAGGCTTTTAAAGAATCTCGGAGACCGCGAAAAACAACCCAGCACTTAATGAAGAGTTGATACGCACCGATTTGAGTGCCGAGGGAGGGTGAGGATGGCCGGCGCGGAGCTGAATTAAAGGTTGGAGGTCCTCCAAACTGGCCAGGCGTGGTTTTGTAGGGGTCTCCCGGGAGGAAGGAGTAAAATATGGATCTCCGTTACCTTACGGCGGGGGAGTCACACGGTCCCGCCCTTATGGCGATTATTGAAGGAATGACGTCCGGCCTTAAACTGACGGCCGATTATATTAACAGGCAACTGATAAGGCGCCAGGGAGGCTACGGCCGTGGGGGGCGGCAGAAGATAGAAAAGGACGAAGTGGAGATCCTGAGCGGGGTGCGCGGCGGGTACACGCTCGGTTCCCCGATCGCGCTCAAGATCGTAAACCGGGACTGGGTGAATTGGCACCGCGTGATGGCGGCGGATGCCGCGGCCCGCGTCGATGAGCGCGTAGTGACCCGGCCGCGTCCCGGACATGCGGACTTGGCGGGAGCGCTGAAATACGGACACCGCGACATCAGGAACGTCCTGGAGCGTTCCAGCGCCCGGGAGACCGCGGCCCGCGTCGCCGTGGGCAGCATCGCCAGGAGATTTCTGGAAGAGCTGGGAATTGAGGTTGCCGGACAGGTCTTGAGCATCGGGCCGGTGCAGGTAGAGGCCATGGATGGGCTACCGGCGGAAATCCGGGGGAAGGTTGAAGATTCACCGGTATCTTGCCCGGACGAGAAAGGCGGCAAGTTGATGGTGGAGGCGATTGACCGGACAAAGGCCGCCGGAGACTCGCTCGGCGGTGTTTTTGAGGTGCGGGTTTTCGGGGCGCCGCCGGGCTTGGGCAGTTTTGTGCAGTGGGACCGCAGGCTCGATGGGCGTCTTGCTCAGGCGGTGATGAGCATCCAGGCGATCAAAGGGGTGGAAATAGGACTTGGATTTGCGGCGGCAGGTTTTCCGGGGTCGATGGTTCAGGACGAGATTTTCTACGATCCGGCCTGCGGTTTTCATCGTGAGACAAATCGCTCCGGCGGGGTCGAGGGAGGAATGACGAACGGTGAGCCTGTTGTTGTCCGTGCGGCGATGAAACCCATACCCACGCTGGCCAAACCGCTTCGGAGCGTGGACCTTCACACTGCTGAACCCGTGCAGGCGTCATACGAGCGTTCGGATGTATGCGCGGTGCCGGCCGCCTGTGTAATCGCCGAAGCGGTCATAGCATGGGAAATGGCGCGGGCCTGTATGGAAAAGTTCCAGGGCGATACATTAAAAGAAGTGAAACTAAACTTGGCAGGATACAGAGAACGGATAAGGCTGGTGGAGCTGTGAAAAATGTCGTCATAATCGGGTTTATGGGTACGGGCAAAACCGCGGTGGGCAAACGGCTCGCACGCCTTCTCGGATGGAAGTTCGTGGACACCGACGCGGAGATAGAGCAGTTGGCCGGGAAAAGCATCCCCCAGATCTTTGCGGAGGACGGCGAGGTGCGTTTCAGGTCGGAAGAGAATCTTATCTGCCGGCGGCTGGCCTTCCGTTCCGGGCTTGTCATCGCCACCGGGGGAGGGATGGTTCTTAACCCGGAAAACGTTGGGCTCCTGCGGCAGAATGGGATTTTTATCAGGCTTTACGCCGATCCGGAGGTAATTATTGAGCGGGTTAAGGCGAAACAAAGAAGACGGCCCCTTCTCAAAGGGGATGTGAAAGAAAAGGTACAGGAACTTCTGGCGCAGCGGGCATCGGCGTATGATATCGCCGAGTTTACCGTGGATACCGGAAAGCAGGGGCCCGACCAGTCGGCACGCATAATTTTCGAGCATCTCCAGGGGAAGGGTCAATTAACATGAGATAGAGCTCCCGCTCTTAAGGAAAAAAACTGACTTAGAGCCGCCTTCCGGAGGCCGCGAAAAGTGAGCCTGACAGAATCAGGCGACGTTTTGCATATATCTTCCGGGGAAAGGACCGTATCGGTGAGGGAAGTTAAGGTTGAACTGGGGCCGCGGAGTTATACGATTTATGTCGCAGCAGGAACGCTTGGGGATTTCGGGTACTACGCCGGGCGTCACCTTGCGGGCAAACGGATAATGGTTGTCACGAACCCCACGGTGGGAGGGCTTTACGGGGAGGTCCTGCGCCGGAGCTTGACATCCGCGGGATTCACGGTGATCTGGGCGGAGATTCCCGACGGTGAAGCTTATAAAAACCTGAGCACCGTGGCGGGTCTTTACGACGCCGCCCTTGACGGGGGGGTGGAACGGGGGGACGCGGTGGTCGCGCTTGGCGGGGGCGTGGTCGGCGATATCGCCGGCTTTCTGGCGGCCACTTACATGCGGGGTGTAGCGCTGGTCCAGGTACCGACCACGCTCCTGGCCCAGGTGGACTCGAGCGTAGGCGGTAAAGTCGGGGTGAATCACCCGCGGGCTAAGAACATCATCGGCGCCTTCTATCAGCCGTTTTTTGTGTTTATTGATGTCCGGACGCTTGCCTCGCTGCCCGACAGAGAGGTCCGGGCGGGACTCGCCGAGGTGATTAAGTACGGTGTGATCAAGGACGCCGAATTCTTCCAATGGCTTGAAACGAATATCGAAAGGCTGTTGAAGCTGGAACCTCCCGCGCTTGAATACGCCGTGTCGGTGTCCTGCCGTATTAAGGCGGCGGTGGTTTCCGCCGATGAAAAGGAAGAAGGGATTCGTGCCATCCTTAACTTCGGGCACACAGTCGGACATGCTCTTGAGGCGGTAACCGTTTACCATCGTTTTGTGCACGGCGAAGCGGTGGGGGTCGGCATGGCGGCGGCGGGAAGGTTGGCGGCGGACCTGGGCTTTTTCGACAAAACCGGGGTCGAGAGCATAACCGCCCTTATAAACCGTGCAGGCCTGCCGAGTGAAATTCCACCGGATATCCCGATAGAAGAACTTTTAGAAGCTGTGCACCGAGATAAAAAGGTATCCGACAGTCAGTTAACTTTTGTTTTTCCGGAAGCCATCGGGCGGGTACGGATCGTCCGCGGTGTACCGGTTGCGGCTGTGCGGGCGGTTGTTACGGCGTCGAAGTAAGTTTGGTAAACGGGGGCATTAAGATGGCTTTAGCCAGAGGACAACGGCGGCTTTTAGGCGATTTTCTTTTAGAAAACAAGCTCATTACGCCGGCGCAGCTTCAGGAAGGGTTGAAGCTGCAGCAGAAGACCGGCGAACGGCTTGGGAAGACGCTGGTTGACCTCGGTTATGTTTCCCAGGAAGACATCGTGGATATTCTGCAGTGCCAGCTCGGAATACCCCAGGTAAACCTCAGCGCTACGAAAATAAACCCCCTTTTGTTCGATAGTGTTCCGGAAAACCTCGTGCGCCGGCACAAGGTCATTCCGGTTAAAAAGGAAGGAAACAAGTTGACCGTCGCGTTGGTCGACCCTCTTAACATGGTGGCGATCGACGACCTTCACCTCGCTACGGGCCTGGAAATTGAGCCGCTGCTGGCTACTGAGAGGGAAATCGACAGCGCGATACAACGATACTTCGAACTGCCCGGGCTCGGCAAGGCGATGGAGGAGTTGGAGGTAACCGAAATCGCGCAGATGGAGGCGGTAAACCTCGACGGGCGTGAAGAATCGATAGGAGATGAAGCACCCATCGTACGCCTGGCCAACTCACTGGTCATCCAGGCGATAAACGACCAGGCCAGCGACATCCACATCGAGCCCCAGCAGGAGAACGTACGGATAAGGTTTCGCGTCGACGGAATGCTGCGGGAGGCGACGACCCTGTCACGCAAGTTCAGGGCGCCTCTGATTTCGCGGATTAAAATAATGGCCGGCATGGATATCGCCGAGCGCAGGACCCCTCAGGACGGCCGCATTCAGATCCGCTACCAGGAACGTGATGTTGACCTGCGTGTTTCCACCATGCCTACGGTTTTCGGGGAAAAGGCGGTCCTCCGGATTCTGGATAAAGGGAAAATGCTTCTCCGGATCGACCAATTGGGTTTCCAGGAGGAGAACTTGAGCCGCTTTAAGGAGATTATCCGGCATTCTTACGGCATGATCCTGATTACGGGACCGACCGGCAGCGGAAAAACCACCACGCTCTACGGCGTGTTGTCGGAGATCAACTCGCCGGAGTTGAACGTGATAACCATCGAGGATCCCGTTGAGTACCTTCTGGCGGGTGTGAATCAGGTTCAGGTCAATACGAAGGCGGGGCTGACCTTCGCGCGCGGTCTGCGTTCGATGCTGCGCCAGGACCCCGATATTGTAATGGTCGGGGAGATCAGGGACGCCGAAACCGCCGAGATAGCGGTGCGCGCGGCGATGACGGGACACCTGGTCCTTTCGACGATGCACACAAATGACGCCGCGGGCGCCGTAGCGCGGCTTTTGGACATGGGAATAGAACCGTTCCTGGTCGCTTCGACGCTGATCGGAGTTACGGCGCAGCGGCTTGTACGGATGGTGTGTCCCCGGTGCCGGGAGGCTTACCAACCTGAGACGGGAGCGCCCGAACGCTTCTTCATGGGAATGGGGCCTTCCGATCCCGTGACCGTTTACCGGGCAAAGGGATGCCGGTACTGTGACAATGCCGGTTATCGAAGGCGGACAAGCATCTGTGAGGTGCTGCCGGTAACGCCTGCCATCAAGGAAATGGTCATCAGGAAGATGCCTGCTTCTGTAATTCGGCGGCAGGCGGTAGCCGAGGGGATGCGAACCCTTCAGGAAGACGGGATCCAGAAAGCCCTGGAAGGGACTACCACCATTAAAGAGGTCATGCGGGTGGCGTACTTGGAGGATAGTTAAACAGTAGATAGTAGGTGTGAGTTTTCAGTAACGAGTTGCGAGTTGCGAGTCACGAGTCATGAGTCGCGGGTCACGAGTTACGAGTCACGAGTTGCGAGTCACGAGTCACAAATCATGAGTCACGAGTAAAGACTCCTTTACTCTTGGCTCCTGTTGTCAGACCTCGGACGTTGAACCTATTTGTTAGGGAGTTGCCCATGCCGCCCAAGGCGGCACCACGATGAAAATGAGACCCGTAAGCTTGAAACTTAGAAGCAGTAGCCGTTAACCGGTATTTGTTTTATTATCCATGGCGTCCTTGGCGCCTTGGCGGTTGATTTTATTTAGGGAGGGGTACTTAAGATGTTAATACCCGATATCCATATACTCTTAAATCTGGCGGTGGAGCAGAAGGCTTCGGATATTCACCTGACGGTTGCCGTGCCTCCGGTTTTCCGGATCAACGGCGAACTTGTTCCCCTGAGTCTGGACATGGAGGGACAATTGACTCCCCGTGTCACCGGCAGCGAGCTGAAGGGGGAGGAAGAGGGCATCCAGACGCTCACCCGGGAGGATGTCGAGGACCTGGTGCGGCAGTTGATGACCGAGCATCAGTTAAAACGCTTTGCGGAAATCGGTGAGGTCGATTTCGCTTACGGAGTATCGGGCCTTGGGCGCTTCCGGATTAACTGCTTTAAGCAGCGCGGCAGCCCGGCGGTGGCCATCCGCGTCTTAAACACCCGTGTGCCGGCGATCGCCGACCTCGGACTGCCCGATGTGCTCGCGCACTTGGCGCGGCGCCCCCACGGGCTCGTCCTGGTGACCGGGGCGGCTGGAAGCGGTAAATCTACAACCCTCGCGGCAATGGTCAACCTGATCAACCGGGAGCGGCGCTGCCACATTCTGACCCTCGAAGATCCCATTGAGTATCTGCACCGTCACAACCGCTCGATTGTAAACCAGCGCGAAATCGAAGACGACACCAGGAGCTTCGCCACCGCGTTGAGGGCGGCCCTGCGCGAAGACCCCGACGTGATAATGGTCGGTGAGATGCGCGATCTCGAAACCACCGCCATCACCGTCACCGCCGCCGAAACCGGCCACTTAGTATTGGCCACGATGCACACCCCCAACGCCGCGTTTACCATAGACCGCATCATCGACGTCTTTCCGCCGCACCAACAAGGGCAGGTGCGGATTCAGCTTGCCGGCGCTATGCAGGGGATTATCGCCCAGCAGCTTCTCCCGCGCGCAGATAAGAAAGGCCGCGTTGTCGCGGTTGAAGTGCTGATTGCGACACCGGCGGTGCGGAATCTCATCCGCGAAGGAAAGACGCAGCAGATCCCCACTCTTATACAGACTGGGAGCCGGTACGGAATGATATCTTTCGACCAGAGCCTGAAGAGCCTCAGCGCACGGGGCTTTATTACGAAGGAACAGATGTTCTCCCGTGTCGAGGATTCGGAGGCCTTGCTGCGGGGAACTTAAAAACTCCAAAAATCAAGCAGGAAAACCGTAATTTCTGCCGAATCTTTCCTATGAGAAAGGTTATTACCACCACCAGGTCGATAATAAGCAATGGTCTATAAAATGTCGCCCATAATTTGTCTATTTAAATTAACATTGTCTGATTAATTACAATTATGAACGCCTTTGAGGGGGTTCATTTTAATTGTTGGAGGGAATTTGAGGAATTGGTCGGAAGTTTGATGATAAGGTGTGAACGTGGTTTCACTGTTGTTGAATTATTGATAGTAATATCCGTTATTGTTATCTTATCTTCTATTGTGGTAATTGTACTCCCCGGAAGGGTGGACAACATGAGAGAAAAAGCGGTTATGACCGAGTTCCGCGGGATCAAAACGGTATTGGACGAGCATCTTGAATTGAACGACTATTTACCCGATAATACCAGCATTGAAACGGTACTACAAGACGACAACATTAACTGGACCGGTGTTACGGGAGGCATCACTGACCCTTGGGGCAACGCCTACTACTACCGGGCAGCGGCGGGAAATACCTACATCGTGGTTTCGAAAGGAAGAGACGAATTACGTAACTCTGGGGACGAAATCTTTGTCAGACAGAATGTGCCGCCGACAAGAGATAAATATACCTATCAATCCGGGGGCAGTTATTCAAACGGTGTGGCATGGTAAGCTGCCAAAGGGGTTGCCGTTTGGTTGTGTTTAATGCCAAAATGCACCGAATCATTGTGTATTAAACAATAGACCGGTAACTTTATAGTTTAATCGTTTACGGGGAGGTCCGTTGGGTGCTGCGACGGGTGCGAAAGATATGCCGTTGCCTTTATCAGGACGAATGTGGTTTCACCTTGATTGAGCTCATCATTGTCGCGATCTTGCTAGGTATCCTCGTTATAGTTTTTACCTCCGGCATCAAGGGTAAGGTTACTAAAGCCAAACAAGACAAGGTGATCGCGGACCTGCGGGCGATGAAAACCGTTCTTGACACCTACTTTAACGACTATGGCGAGTACCCAAAAGGAAGAAGAAACGGGTGGGGTACCCCTACGATTAATGACGTGATGCGTGAGCACGGAATCAACTGGGACCCGTATTCTCTGGACGGGTTAAGAGACCCGTGGGGTCATGCTTATGTATACAGAACCCCTCAGGTTATTCGGCCTGGTATGGATACCTTACACGGGGGTCCCTTTATGAGCAAGTACCGTACAGGCTATTTGTTGTTTTCCTGCGGTCCTGACCGCCAGTTACAGAATGGTTGGAGTCCCGGTGAACAAAAACAGAGCAAAGACGATATCTATGTGACGCATAATCGTTCGCCTGCCGAGAATTTGACGAACTGGAGGACAAGGTCGGAGTTTGTCCCGGAGTTCGGAGTACAAGGCGGCAATGACGCTTACGAGTCCCGTTCATGTTTGGATACGAGTATCCTTATTTTCGGTGGCGTGTTTTAAATACGTTATTAGACATTAGTATTGTTGTTCCCCACGGGGGAGGGCAATTATGGATTGTCATAAATCCCGCTGGATGAACGTTGGTCGGGAGAATGAGAAAGGTTTGACCATAATCGAATTATCTATAGTCGTCAGCATCATTCTGATTCTGGCATCAGCGCTCATATTACCTGGGGTCAGGCGCTTTTTAAACGCTGCAAGGGAAAAGGAGGCCGTGGCCGAGCTGCAGGCGATGAAGAGCGTGATGGATACATATTATGCGAATTACGGCATACTCCCTTCAGGTCCTTACGGGAATCCTGTGTCCAGGACAGGCCCACTCCCACACCCGCACATCGGGGAAGTGTTAAGGGAGAAGGGTATTAATTGGGACGATGATTCTTTCAACGGCTTATTGGACCCGTGGGGCAAGAGTTACGTGTATCGAACCGACATGTGGCACCCGGGGCATCCGGGAACCCGTCAGCGATACATAATTTTTTCCAAAGGACCGGACAAGCTTGAGGAAAACAGGGACGACATTTACATAACGGAGAATCGTTTTACATCTAAAGACTTGACAAATATAAAGACGGATTTTGGTTTTACCTATATGGGTGGTCCTCACGAAGTCTATGAGGCTTATTCCAACCGGCAAGGAGCTTTAGATTCTACGGTGGACTAAAGGTGAAGCAGAACGTGTCTAGTCAAATAATAGAATCCTGTATGTGTTTCAAAATTATAAACATTTCTGCTATGCGAAGAGTATCAACTTGAAACGACATACGATCAGATAAAATAACAGCTCTACCAAATATTATGTAAATGAGGGAGAGAGTCTTATTGGCCCGGGTGTTTGCATACAAGACGAGAAGCCACGAAGGCAGGCATGTCGACGGTTTTCTCGAAGCCGACAGCGAGGCGGCTGCGGTCGGGATACTCAGGGCTAGGAACCTTTTCGTCGTCGATGTGCGGCCTGCTACGGATGCGGGTGGTACAAGCAGGTTCAACATCAGCCTGGAGTCACTTTTCCGGCCGAAGGTTACACTACGGGAACTGGCCATATTCTGCCGGCAGTTTTCGGTGATGCTCGAGGCAGGGGTGCCGGTATTCCAGTCTTTGAACATTCTTGCGGAACAGACGGAGAAATCAGCCTTCAAACAGGCGATCGGGAAGGTTGTCGAGCAGCTTGAGGGAGGCTTCGGCCTCGCGGAAAGCTTCCGTCTTTTTCCGCGGATCTTTCCGCCGGTTTTCACCAGCATGATCGAGGCGGGCGAGGTGAGCGGCACGCTTGAACTGGTTCTCGGGAGGCTCGCGGTGCATTTTGAAAAAGAGCACGAAATCCGGGAGCAGGTCCGGGGCGCCATGATGTATCCCGCGGTGGTCCTGCTGATAGCTTTTATGGCGGTTACCATATTAATGATCTGGGTGATCCCGGGGTTTGAAAAACTGCTGGCCGACATGAAGGCGGATTTGCCGCTGCCAACGCGCTTTATTTTCGGTGTAAGCCGTTTTGTGAGGCATTTCTGGTGGGCGCCTCCCGCAGTTGCGGTTTTGTTTATCTTAAGCCTTAAGTACTTCTTCGGCTCGACGATCGGGGGCAAAGAGCTATGGGACCGCGCGGTTTTGAGAATGCCTATCGTGGGAACAGTGGCCCGTAAGGTCATTATCGCCCGGTTTGCGCGGACACTGGGCTCGATGGTGAAGAGCGGCGTGCCGATCCTGGCGGCGCTGGAGGTGGTGCGGAAAACAGCCGGAAATGCTGTAGCATCCCGGGCGATCGGCGAAACTATGGAAAGCGTAAGCGAAGGGGGGGCGATAGCGGGACTTCTGGAAAAAAGCGGCGTCTTTCCGCCCATGGTTACGCGCATGGTCGCTATCGGCGAGGAGACGGGCGCGATGGAAAGCCTTTTGGAGAAGGTGGCAACATTCTACGACCAGGACGTCGATCAGGCAGTAAAGAGGCTTACGGTCACGATCGAGCCTGTGTTGATTGTGCTGGTCGGTGTTGTTGTCGGTTCCATTATACTATCCATACTGATTCCCATGTTTTCAATTTACAGCAGCTACCGCTAATGAAACGGCTATTATCCATAATTCTAAGGATTCGCGGCTGTTACCGGCGGAAAGGGGGTGGCAAACGGTCGGTTTCTGATGTTAGCTGGAAGACTATGAAAACTTATTGCCGGAGTTTCACAATTATAAGGAGGTCTTTATATTGTTTTTAAAATCAAAGCTGCGTAAACACGCATCGAGAAAAGACTACGGTTTCACCTTAATCGAACTTATAGTGGTCATAGCCATTATCGGGGTAATAGCCATAATCGCGATTCCCAGGCTGACGAACCGGGCCGACGACGCACGGGCGAGGTCTGTTGAGGCGACGCTGCGTTCAATGAGGACCGTCTTGGACGTGTACCGTACGGATTACCAGCGGTATCCTGACGGTTCCGAAATAGGCTCGGTGATGCAAGATCACGGTATAGACTGGACGGGTGCGGCCGGCGGACAGGTTGACCCATGGGGCAATGGTTATGCGTATGGGCAGTTGACAACTGACACGTTTGCTCTGGCATCAAAAGGGCCAGATTCGACGGCAAATACCGCTGATGATTTTTATGTTACAGAACTGGTCCAACCTACTCAGGGCAACACTGCTGGAATTCTTGACGGTACTGACGAAGATGCCGTCTCGAACAACGATACTTGGCCCTAAAAAATATACGTGACGAATAAGCGGAATCAATGGCTTACTTGCTAATTATCGTACTGGGTTTTATTATTGGCAGCTTCCTGAACGCGGTGATTTACCGAGTGCCGCGGGGTGAAAGTATCGTCCGGCCGGGGTCTTCATGCCCCGCGTGCGGCGCCCGGCTGAACTGGTTCGAGTTGGTCCCGGTCCTGAGTTACCTGTTCTTGCGCGGAAGATGCCGCCATTGCGGGGTGCGGATTAGCCCCCGCTACCCTGCGGTGGAGGTTTTAACGGCCGCACTGTTTCTAACGGTCTATGTTTTAACGCTGCGGGACGTAAAGACCGGAACAATATCCGATGGAACGCAACTCGCATTGGTATTGTCAAAAAGACTTTTCTTGACGGCCGGGCTTATCGCGGTATCCTTCACGGACCTCGAGCACCGGCGGATTCCCAACCTTCTCGTGCTGGCGCTCTTGGCGGGAGCGGTGGTCCTGGTCCCGCTTGCCGGCGATGTCGAGGTCATCCAGGCGGCGCTGGGATGCCTGGCCGCCGGTGGAGCGCTTCTGCTGCTCGGCATCTTGTTCAAGGACGGGATGGGCGGCGGGGACATCAAGCTGGCGGCGGTTGCAGGTCTTTATCTGGGCTGGGGGAACGCCGTGCTGGGACTTTTTCTGGGAGCGCTGTCCGGGAGCGTTATAGGTGTGTCCCTGATCATAGCCGGGAGGAAGACGCGGAAGGACTTCATCCCGTTCGGGCCTTTCCTGGCGGCCGGCTTTTTTGTAAGCATGCTCTGGGGCGGGGAAATCGTCCGGTGGTATCTTTCCTATTACGGCATTCGCTGAAGATTTCCGTAAATTATTTTGTGTTTTATTAATGAAAAATGTTTGGGAAACCGGGGTGGAACGGGCTTGCGGAAAAGGTACGAGTTAAAGAGTGTATGGAAAAACGAAGCCGGTTACAACCTGGTGGAAATAGTCGTTCTGCTTTTCGTCATCGGCATACTCGCGACGATTGCTGCTGCGAGCTTCAGCGGCAGTATGGCCCGTCATCGGCTTGTAACCTCCGCCAGAACCATGACGGCTGACCTGAGGGAGCAGCGTGATCTAGCAATGAGTAAAGAGGATCACACGGTAGTTTATATATACATAGATGAAAATTACTATCAAATGCAAAAGAACAATGGGACCTGGGAAAACGTTTATCTGCCGAATACAGTGAGGTTTGCAGCATATTACGATCAGAGCAATACGAAAAAATGTACCAAGATGTTATCTTTTTTCGAACAAGGTAATTCGAATGGTGGTACGTCAAGGCTTATGAATTTAAATGGTGATTCAAAGTACATCAGAGTGAGTCCGGTTACCGGCCGCGTATACCTGTCGGAAAATCCGCCTGGTTAATCTGTCGCTGGCAAAGGTTAGGTACTGCATTAATGTTTGAAAATGAGCAAGGTTTAACCCTGGCGGAGGTCCTGGTGGCGGCGGTAATCCTCGGGATCGCCGCTCTGGGGCTTTTCGGCGCATTCGACACCGGCAGGCGGCTTGACGTTACGGCGCGGTACGATGCGGCTGCGGTTAACCGCGCCCAGGAACTGCTTGAGCAGCAGCGCGCTGTTCCTTATACCAGTCTTGCTCCGGTCCCAACAAGAACCCTTGATCCTGCCGACCAGATATTGGGTCCCGACGCCAGGTTTTGCATAGCGCTTGGAAATGAAAATGCTTCTGCCGGGTGTAATTACAAGACGGTGACGGTTTCCGTATACTACTCGGTACCCCTCGGCACTATGGCCCACACCGTTGCGAGGCAAATAGACCTTACGATGGAACGGAGCAGCCTTGAAACAGCGCTTTAATGAAAAAGGGTTTACCCTTGTGGAGGCCGTTTTAACGGTAACGCTGACAGCGCTGCTGTTTCTCGGCGGCGGCTTGTTATACCGGAATTCGCTTGAGCAATGGTACTGGGCCGACAGGCAAAGCGAGGTTCAGGATAACCTGCGGATAGGTATGGAGAGAATCGTTCGTGATGTCAGGCTGGCGACCGATATTACAGAACCGGTTCCGGGTGCTGAAGGTCCAACACTCATTCTTAAGCAGGGAACCGGCAACATCATTACTTATGAACTCGATGCGGACGGCGAACTTCAAATAAGGCGTGCATCCGCCCAACCGGTAACCACAGGCGTCATAACGGCTGTATATTTTTCGCGAACGGCGGCGAATCCAAGACTGGTCAACATCACAATCTCGGGCAGAAGTCCGGAAAATCCGGAACTGCCCGTTGTTACGGTCCGGACGGCGGCTTATGCGCGGCTGGCTCCGTGAAAATATAAGATAGCATTTATATCGTTTAAATGATTAACGGACGGAGAAAGTGTGTGGTGATGTTCAGGTAGGGCTTCCAACTGGTCGAAGAACCCGGAAAGCCCTTCATGCAATACAGGTTTACGGTTTTGATCTCCCATGACTTTGAACCTTGAACGCTGAACCTCAAGCTTGATACATATAAAGGGGGTCAGGGGTTTGCCCTTAAAACTTAGTGCTGACCGGGACAAACCGGCGCCGCCTGCCGCGCCGAAATGGTACAAGCGTTTGCTGTCACGCAAAGCCGCCGTGGCGGGGGTGGATATCGGGACGCGCGAGATACGGATTGCGAAGGTCAGAATGACGGGGGCGGGACCTGAGGTTGTGGGTATCGGGCGGTTCCCGACCCCGGCGGGCGTATTGCCGGAAGGTATACTCTCCGAGCCGCTGGTTTCGGCCCTGAAAAAGGCGATGCAGAATCTGGCTGTCGAGGGCGAAAAGGTCGTGACGGCGGTTGGAGGAGAAAAGGTGATCCTTCGGCATATCCGTATGCCGGTGATGCCGGAAAAGGAAATGGAAACGGCGATCCGGTGGGAAGCCGAGCGGCACATTCCGGTACCGCTCGGGGAACTTGTTCTCCGGCACGTAACCCTCGGGGAGGTCATGACGGACGGGGCGCGGCAGGTACAGGTTCTTCTGGCCGCTGTACCCTTAAAAACAGCCCATGAATACTATAACCTTTTCCAGCAGGCGGGGTTGAAACTGGCGGCGATAGACCTTCAGGCGATCGCTCTCTGGCGGGTTTTTGCCGGTAGCTATAAAATACCGCCCGCGGGCACGGTCGGGATTATGAACATCGGCTCTGTCGCAAGTCAGTTCGTGGTGCTGCATGAAGGAAAACTGGAACTCACCCGGAGCATCTCGGTCGGCGGGGATGCGGTTACGGAGGCCCTGGCGCGGACGTGCGGCGTGGACTCCAACGTCGCCCAGCGGATGAAGGAGGAGGAAGGAGACGTTGCCGCGGTGATCGGTGAAGTCGCCGTGACCGGCGAGCCGGGCGGGGTGCAGCTTGATTTGGCGGTCCGGGAAGGACTGGGGGAAATCGTACGGGGGATAAGGCAGAGCCTGAGCTGGTGCCGCACGCAAAACAGGGAGCGTTTGGTCGAACGAATAATTCTGTGCGGCGGCGGGGCCAAGCTTAAGGGGCTTCCCGCTTTCCTGACTGAGGAACTGGAACTGCCGGTGGATCTCGGACTTCCCGGCGTCAGGGTGCACACGGCGAACCCCGAAGAGGAGTACGAGCCCTCACTCGCGCTGGCCGTCGGGCTGGCGCTCAGGGAGGTGGTCGGCTGATGTACAGAATAAACTTGCTGCCGCAGGAACTCCTTGCCGATGCCGCAGGTAAAAAGCGCGATGTCCTGCTGCCGGGGGCCATTGTTTTAAGCGGTGTCCTTCTTACGGCATATATAATTCTTGCGGTTTACAATTATATCGGATATTTGCATGTTAACGAAAAGAAAACAGCGCTGCAGAACCTTGAGCCTCAAATAAAGCACGTGGAATCTCTCGAAAGCCAAACCGCCAAAGACAAGGAACAGCTTGGGGTCCTGGCGGGGGCCGATTCGGAAAGACGCCATTATTACTCCGTGCTTGAAAGCGTCTACTCTAAACTTCCGGTCGACATGTGGCTGACCAGGTTCACCGTTTCCTGCCTGGCGCCTTCGGAAAAAACTTCGGGAAAACAATCCGACGAGCTTAAACCGGAAGATTTTCAAAAGCCTACCCAACTGGTCATCCAGGGGGGAACCGGTTCCCTTGCTTCCGTGGGCGTGTACCTGAACAAGTTATTGGAATTCCCTTACTTAAAAACGGTGACTTTGAAGGAAGTCAGGGAGATAGAAGTCACGCCGGAACAGCCGTCGCCAACGGTACAGCCGGAGGGTGACCGACCGGCGGTACAGCAAGCGGCGGAAAACGTGCGAGTAACGGTGTTCACCATAGAAGCGGTGCTGGCGGAAGGGGGATGGCGGTAATGCGGCAGAAACTCGCCCGCCGGGAGCAATTTTTATTGTTTGTTTTGGGAGTTCTGATCGTGACGTATCTTTACTGGCTCTACTTGCTGCAGCCGCAACTGACGGCCCGCAACAACGTGCTGTCGGAACTTGAGACGGCGAACGAGTTGTTGAAAAAAGGCCAAAACATCGCCGAATCGCTTCCCCGCGCAGAGCAGGCGCAGGAAGATGTGAAGAAGCAATTATCTAAAGTGATGCCAAAGTTCAGCAACGAGATGCAGGACGGGGCGGTACTCGTGGACATCGGACTGACGGCCGTAAAACAGGGCGTGGATGTGACGCTTGTCCGCCCTGCCCGGGTTGTGGACAAGAAGTATTACCTCGAGCTTCCTTTTGAGTTCCAGGTGCGGGGCGACTACCCTCAGGTGATGCAGTTTATCAGTAAGATAGAAAATCTGGCCAATATTTCGGAAATCCGAAAACTTGACATTATGACGGAGGCCTTGGCTGAAGACGAAGGCGCGTCTCCTCTCGCAGCTTACGGTCGAGTGGTTGCCGATTTTATTCCGGTGATCTACGCGGCGCCTACACCACAGAACAAGATCCAGCTTGAAGCCTTGGCTAAGTGGGAACTTCACCGTCCTAACATGTTCGATGTGCAAACGACGGAAAGTCCATATCCCGGCATCGAACCGCCGCCTAAAGGCCCGTTCACGGGACCCGGAACAGGCTCGTTGATAGGTATAGGACAAGAGACGGGTATGGGAACGGGTTTTGAACCGGTACCCGAACAGGGTGTTGAGCCGGGTATGGACACGGGATTTCCGGGAACGGAGCCGGGGGCGGATGCGGGACTACAGGGAAATGAACCGGAACCGGATGCGGGACTGCCGGCAACGGAACCGGATACGAATGCCGGGTTGTAAAAACGACGGTATACACGATTGCTTTATATCGGGAAGGTACTGATGAAGAAGCGACATAAAGCGGCAAAACGATCTGTTTGGACCCGTGGAGGCTGCGGACTGCCGTGTCTTCAAGACGGCGGGCGGAACTTTATAAGCCCGCGCGGTTCACTTCTCCGCAAAAGTGAAATTCTCCTGCGAAACGACCGGGGACAGGCCGCGCTGCTAGCGATAACGCTGATACTGCTGCTCGTCATCCTTACTACCGCGAGCCTTACCGTTACCGGTTTTACCAAACGCGCTTCATCGACTCAGCTGGAGAGGGCGCAGGCCTTCTACGCGGCCGAAGCCGGAATAAACCGCGCCCTGGCCGTTCTGCAAAGAGACCCGATGTGGTCGGGTTCAGCAAAGAGCGAGGATGACCAAGTCGATGGAGATGAGGTTGAGGGCGCCGTTGCGGACGGCGTTTATATTGAACAGGTAGAAGTGGAATGGGATTCGGTTTCGGCGACCGACGTTACGGTCACCATACGGAGCACCGGTCGGTACCGCGGCGCCAGAAAGACGCTGGCGGCCGGGGCGACTATCAGCTATGACCCTTTTATGTGCGGCGCGGGTGTGACAAACCGCGGCGGGGTGCATATTTACGGGGATTATGATTCGTTGACCATAGAGAACGATGACTGCACGATTGGGGATAACAACGACCCTACAAACCTGATTTTTGCCGGAGGGTACCCCGGGACGAGTTCACTGAATATCGTTAAAAGCAACGGTGGAGCCAACAAGGTGGTCGTTTGCGGCAACGTTTATACCCCTCAAGAGGTGTTCCTGGCTATCGATAACGGTACCGGCCATGAAGAATATGTTGTCAGGGGAGATGTGTTTGCGGAATCGATAATTAATGCTATCTACATTGAGGACGGTGGTTATCACCCTTGGGACTTAACCCTGCCGGAGCGTCCCGTACTGGAAACAGCGGATTATTTTCGAAAGATCGCTAAGAGTTACGGAAGTGCCAACTACATAGATATAGAAGAGCATACCTTTACCGACATGTCGGTTTTGAACGGCGTGTACTTCGTGCAGGGAACGGCGACGCTTTCTCCCTGCCCTAACTACGGAGTAAGAGCGACTATCGTGGCGGCGGGCGGTGTCGTTTTTCCCGATGATTGCGATTTTCAAGCTCGAAAAGGCGCGGTTCTCGGTATTATTTCCCTGAGCGATATCACGATCAACGGCGGTAACGGCAATCCCAGGGTAGATGCGGTTATGCTTTGTAGGGATACCCTGCGTTTTGCGGATGCGGCAAGGATAAACGGCTCTGTTACGACGTGGGGCATTGGTTACGGCGGTGACGCTGAAGCACACGGGCATCAAAGAGGCAAGGTTAGCGCTTACGCATTCAGCCCGGGGGGGAAGCCTGTGAAAATGATCTACGACGAAGCTCTTTTTAAGTGTTACCCGCCGGGGATGCCCTATACAGTCACAGTCGACTCCTTAGCGAATCATAACTTGGCGTTTTGAAACAAAGATGCGGTTTTAAAAAAAAAGTGGACTTAAACCCTTCATAATAAGAATAAGCAGCGCGGCGGGCCGGTGGAAAAACCGGCTTTTTATTTTTGTATGGATTCCGACCCCATTTAAAGTAATAGTCCTTTCTTGGCGTCTTGGCGGTTAGAAAACAGCGGTTTTTGCAAGGCGGGTTTTACCCGCCTTTTCTTTCGGTCGGCGGTGGAATTCAAATGCGGTGAAGGAAATCAGGGAAAGATATAGTAATAAAGATAGTTATGCTATGTTTGAATATCAGCCTTTAAGGGCAAAGGATAAATTAAAGAAAGAAGCGGGCAGAAGTCGATTTCAAAAACTGGAATAAGGCGCGTAAGGCTGTTTCTGCAATTAGGAAGATGGCGACCGGACGAGTTTTTGTTACTCGTGAGCCATCCGGATGGTCCGGGGCAGATGTAAAAAGATCCGGCAGGGCGGTTGTGCCTGCTGAAACGGGGATAGGTAGCGGACGCCGGGGCAAGAGGTCGAACGGAGAGGCCGGGATCGCGGGCTCACGATAAGAATGCGGAACGCGCTATAACCTTACGGGTCGGTGCTATTGACCAGACGGGGACCGGCGGATTGTTACTGGAATTTGGAGGTGTGGCGTTTTGCTTGACAGGAGTTTATTGAAGGAGACCCTCGACGCGGCTCTGGTACGCGGGGGGGATTTTGCCGACCTTTTTGTTGAGGAGCGACAGAGCACGCTCATAGCCCTCGAAGCCGGGCAGGTGGAACGGGTGCAGTCCGGCCTTGACAGGGGCGCCGGGGTTCGGGTTTTGTCCGGAGAAAGTACGGCGTACGCATACACTAACGATCTGAGCCGGGAGGGGCTGCTGAGCGCGGCGGACACGGCGGCGCACGCGTTCAGTCAGGGGAACTCCGGGGCGGTCCGCGACCTGCGCAGGGAAACGGCGGCGCCTGAGCCGGACATCGATACGGTGCCGCTCGAGAGAAAGGTCGAGGCCGTAACCGCGGCGGACAAGGCGGCGCGGGCGGCCGACAGCGCGGTGAAACAGGTGATTGTGAGCTACGGGGACGTCCTGCAGCGGGTAACGGTGGCAAACAGCGAAGGTGTTTTTGTCGAGGACGACCGTACGCGCATACGCTTTACGGTGAACGCCGTGGCTGCGGAAGGCGCGGTTATCCAGACCGGCTTTGAGTCCCTCGGTACCACTGACGACTTCGGAACCGCTTTCGGGGAGCGTCCGCCGGAGGAATTGGCTCGGGCGGCGGCGCAGCGGGCGGCGGCTCTCGTTCACGCCCGGCCGGCGCCGTCGGGAAGGATGACGGTCGTCCTTTCCGGGGAGGCAGGCGGAACGATGGTTCATGAAGCTTGCGGGCACGGGCTCGAGGCGGACCTGGTTCAGAAGGGGCTTTCCGTTTACGGGGGGAAGAGCGGCGCAGTGGCGGCGGAACATGTGACCGTGATCGACGACGCCACCCTGTCCGGGAAATACGGTTCGTACCGGTTTGACGATGAGGGGACCGCCGCCAGGCCGGTGGTTTTGATAGACAAGGGAGAGCTGAGGGATTTCCTTTACGACCGTAAGACGGCCTCGAAGGAAAGCAGGGAATCCAACGGGCACGGCCGCCGCGAATCATACCAGCACAAGCCTATTCCGCGAATGGGAAACACCTATATCGCGCCGGGAAAGGCGCCCGCCGAAGAGATCATCCGCGGGGTAAAAAACGGTTTCCTGGTGAAAAAGATGGGTGGGGGCCAGGTCAACACCACGAACGGGGACTTCGTGTTCGAGGTGGCGGAAGGTTATCTTATTAAGGACGGGGACGTGAGCGAGCTGGTCAGGGGCGCCACCCTGACGGGAAATGGTCCCGAGGTGCTGAAAAAGGTGGCGCTTGTCGGCCGTGACCTCGGTTTTACCGTGGGGACCTGCGGCAAAGACGGGCAGGGAGTGCCGGTAAGCGACGCGCAGCCGACACTGCTGATTCCGGAACTGACCATCGGCGGCACGGGGAGTTAGTCGCAAGTTGCGAGTTGCGAGTTAAACAGTCCTCAGTCCTCAGTCGAAAGTCCTTAGTCCGGGGACAAGAAGATGAAGGGCGAAGGGACCGTAGTCGCGAGGTCGAAAGTCCTAAGTCCGGGATTGGGCTAAGTTTGGATGCAAATTATTTCACCACAGAGGCACAGAGTTCGCAGAGAATTGAAAAATAATACGTATTTATTTTGGGTCGGAATCTAGTAGCCAGAAGTCAGAATATATGGGAATACCTTACAAGAATATTTCTGTCTTCTCCCCTCCGTGTGCTCTGTGTTTCTGCGGTTATTCCATATTAAATTTTGAACCTTGAACGTTGAACATATATCGGAGGCGGAAACATGGTGGATAAACTCGTCGAGGTGGCGGAGGCCGCCGTAGCGCTGGGAAAGCGGCAAGGCGCCGACGCGGTCGAGGCTTACGTGAGCACGGGGCGCGAACTCAGCATTGAGGTGCGTCACGGTGTGGTGGAGACATTAAAGCAGGCCGAGGAAAAGGGCATCGGGGTGAGGGTCTTAAAAGGGCGCCGGGTCGGTTTTGCCTTCGGGACGGAACTCTTGAAGCAAGGGGTTAGGGACACCGTAGAGCGGGCGCTGGCGGCGGCGGCGTACACGAGTGACGATCCCTTTCTCCATATCCCTTCACTGGAAGGCCGTTACCCTTCCATGGAGCTGTACGATGCCGACATCGACTCGACGCCGGTGGAGAGCAAAATCAGCCTGGCAAAACGGATGGAAGAAGCGGCGTTCGGCGCCGATGCCAGAGTTAAGGTGACTGAAAGCTCGACGTACCAGGAAGGTACCGGCAACGTCGCCATCGTCAATTCGAAGGGGATCGCCGCGGAGTATCACAGCGCCGCGTGCGGGCTGTACATCAGTCTGGCGGCGGAACAGGACGGGCAAAGCGAAACCGGTTACGCGCTCTGGTTCGGCCGGCGGTACAGGGAACTAACACCGGAGGTTTTGGGACGCGAGGCGGCGGAGCGGGCGGTCAAACTCCTCGGCGCGCAGACAACCGGAAGTTGTACCGTGCCCGTGATTTTTGACCCGTACGTGGCCGTCGACATCATCGGTTTGTTGGGTCCGGCCCTTACCGCGGAAGCGGTACAGCGCGGCCGTTCCCTTTTTGCCGGGAAAACCGGGGAACAGGTGGCCGCGGGAGCAATAACCCTGGTTGACGACGGGACCTACCCGGACGGCACCGGTTCGGCGCCGTTTGACGGGGAAGGTTTACCGACGGGTAAGACGGTCCTGGTAAAGGACGGCGTTCTGCAGGGGTATCTTTATAATACATATACCGCAAGAAAGGAAGACCGGGCTTCCACGGGAAACGCGGTGCGGCATTCATTTAAGAGCATGCCCGGGGTGGGGACCACCAACTTTTACCTTGAGCCGGGCGGGCGCCCGGCGGAAGAGCTGATCCGGGAGGTCCGGGAGGGGCTTTACGTGTTGGAAGTGATGGGGATGCATACCGCAAACCCGATATCCGGAGACTTTTCCGTGGGAGCGGTGGGCATCTGGATTGAAAACGGCGTGCTCACACGACCGGTGCGGGGCGTGGCGATCGCCGGAAACGTGATTGAACTTTTGAAACAGGTGGACGCCGTCGCCGACGACCTGCGGTTTTTCGGCGGGCGGGGCGCTGCCACCTTCCGGGTTGCCGCCCTCAGCGTAAGCGGACGGTGAAGTTCGCAAAGAATATCCACCACGGAGGCACAGAGAACACAGAGAAGGAACAATTTTTTAGAGTTAGGAGTAAGTGCGTTTTAGGAGGATTCACCGCGGAGGCACAGAGGCGCAGAGAACAAGTAGAGGGAAAAAGATATAGGATTCTTAACTTCTGTTTGGTTTTCATGTTAGTATCCTTTGTGAACTCCGTGTCTCTGTGGTAAAAATATTTGGTTCCGGCTTAGGTTAAATTTTCTTGATTCGTGGCGTTCTTGTCCAGCACTCAGAAACTTTGTGCTGTATTTGGCGGATCCATTTTCGGAGAAGTCGGCTATGTCGCCGAAGGCGGGACCACGAAGGAAGATAATCAGGGTGTTAAGTGTTTGTGTTCCTTATTCCTTATTCATCATTCCGCATTCATCATTATCTTTAACGGAGGGATAGCGTGAAGATACTCGTTTTGCACGGTCCGAACCTTAACCTTTTGGGAAAAAGAGAACCGGACGTATACGGCGCGACAACCCTGGCGGAGATCGACGCCGCGCTTCAAACCCTCGGGACGGAACTAGGCGTGGAAGTGGAGTGTTTTCAATCGAATCACGAGGGAGAGCTAATTGACCGGTTGCAAAGTACCGGCGCGAATGCGGCGGTCTTAAATCCCGGCGCTTTCACGCACTACAGTTTTGCGCTCCGTGACGCCGTGGCGGCTATAGGATTACCCGTCATCGAGGTGCACCTTTCAAATATACACAATCGGGAAAAATTCCGTAGCCGCTCGGTGATAGCTCCCGCGGCCGCGGGTCAGATAAGCGGCTTAGGCAAGGATAGTTATCTCCTGGGCTTGCGGGCGGCCGTAAGCCTCGCGCTGCAGGGGCGGGACCGGCGTTGAAAAAAAGGTTGGAGCGGCTGCGCGCGTTGTTTCCGGCAGCCGGAATTGAAGGATTTCTGGTAACGAGCGCGGAAAACAGATATTTCCTGACCGGTTTCACCGGATCGGCGGGGGTGCTGCTTGTTGACGGCGGCACGCCTGTATTGATGGTCGACGGGCGCTATGTGGAACAGGCGCGTGGCCAGTGTCCCCACTGCGAAGTTGTCGAAAGTAAACGCATCTGGCCTGATGGGATCGCGTCTCTGGCGGGAGAAAGAAGACTTAAGTTTCTCGGGGCGGAAGGTGACCATGTTTCGCGCGAGTCCTGGAGCAAATTAGAGACGGCGCTCCCCGGGGCAAAACTTTTTTCCACCCCGGGGCTGGTGGAGAAACTCCGTCTTACCAAAGAGTCGGCGGAGATCAACCGCATTAGAAAAGCGGTGCGACTGGTGGATGATGTGTTCGCCGCCTGCCTTCCGGCGTTGCAGCCCGGGGTCAGTGAACGTGATTGGGCGCTCGGTTTGGAGTTTGACCTTCGCCGGGACGGAGCGGAAAGGGCGGCTTTCGATTTTATCGTTGCCTCGGGCGTCCGGTCGGCTCTCCCGCACGGGGCGGCCTCGGGAAAGCTCCTGGAAACGGGGGATCTGGTGGTTATCGATTGCGGCGCGGTGGTGGAACACTATTGTTCGGATTTTACACGCACGGTGGTTTTAAAGGAGGCGGCACCCTGGCAGGAGAAAGTGTATCAAGCAGTCCTCGCCGCGCAGGAGGCGGCGATCGCCGCGATCAGGCCGGGGGCGGCTGCGGGTGATGTCGACCGGGCGGCAAGGTCCGTGCTTTCGGATTATGGCTACGCCGAAGCCTTCAGCCACAGCACCGGCCACGGTCTGGGCATTGCGGTTCATGAGGAGCCGCGCCTCGCCGAAGGGGTGGAAACCCTTTTAGAGCCGGGCATGGTCGTAACCGTGGAGCCGGGCGTCTACCTGCCGGGGAAAGGCGGTGTCCGCATCGAAGACGTTGTAGTGGTTACCCGCGAGGGCGCCGAGGTTCTGACCGCCACGGCGAAGGGGACATTGGCGGTGGTTGGATGATCGGTTACGGGATACGAGTTGCCGTAGTCAGTAGACAGTAGATGGAAGTCTGGAAGGATAAAGTTCTGAGTCGAAAGAAGAAAGTTCTTTATTTTACAACGCCAGATTAAAAAATTCGCCTTTAAGGCGAATAACTTTAGCAACCGTTTTCCTTATACCTTCCGTTTAAGAACTGGGGTATTCTTCAAAAGGTTATCCATTCAAATACCCCACGCTTAAGAGCGGGGTGCTTGCCGCCGAAGCTTGCTTTGGACGACTTCCGGTTGTAACGTAACCCACAAGCTTTAACTGGTAATCATGAGTCCGAGTTCTGTTTTAAACCTAGAACCTCGAAGGCTGGACCTTGAAACGCCCTCAAAGGTCTGGTACTTGAGTCTAACTTAGAACTTTGAACTTTGAACCTGCCTAAGGAGGGGAGAATTTGATTTCCACCAACGATTTTCGAACGGGTCTAACCGTTGAACTCGACGGTGATATCTACCAGGTGATCGAGTTCCTGCACGTAAAACCGGGAAAGGGCTCGCCTTTTGTACGTTCAAAACTGCGAAATTTGCGTACGGGAGCGGTTGTTGAACGCACCTTCAATGCGGGTGAAAAAATACCCCGGGCGCACCTTGAACGGCGGCAGTCGCAGTATCTTTACGCGGACGGCGACGATTATTACTTCATGGACAGCGAGAGTTTTGAACAGATGCCGCTTAAACCGGCGGATTTAGGTGACGGCGTGAAGTATCTGAAAGAAAACATGGAAGTGGTTTGCGTAACGTACCAGGGAAAGGTAATCGGCGTGGAACTTCCCAACACCGTAGAACTGCAGGTGGTGGAAACCGCTCCCGGCATCCGGGGTGATACGGCAACCGGCGGTTCTAAACCGGCGAAACTCGAAACCGGTGTTGTGGTGCAGGTGCCGCTTTTCGTCGAGGAGGGGGAAACCATTCAGGTCGACACCCGTTCCGGCCAGTACCTGAAACGCGCCTGACTCCTGCCTTTGTAACGGACTTGTTGATCATCATCCCTGCACGGTTTAGAAAACCGTAAACCAGGCCATACTAGAGATACACTTGTTATGCGCGGGGGTGGTAAAATGGCCGATTTAAAAGCCCGGGTATCCTACCTGAAAGGGCTTCTTTCCGGATTCGGGACCGATAACGGCGCAAGGGACAAACGTTTTTCAGAAGAAATTATCAACGTGCTTAACGACCTTGCGGAAGAAATGGATGATTTAAGAAGTGCTCAGGAGGGTGTGGAGGAGTATATCCAGGCCTTGGATGAGGACCTTTACGCCGTGGAAACGATGGTGTTTGGTGATGATGACGAGGAACTGAGAATCGATACCGACGGGGACAGTGATATGAATGACCCGTGGCGTGAAGAGATTGTTATGAAACCGGATAATTCGGCTTCGGATAACGGCGCTCTCACGAGAAACGATGACGCTTTTTAAGCGGGTGATGAAAAACTGCGCCCGGCAATTGAGAAGCGCAAAGTGTAAGGTTACAGCGCTCTTTTAGGGACTAATCGACATATAGAGTAGTATTACAGAAAAAGCCTCTGTCAGGAGGCTTTTTTTATGCCTGTCAACCGTTTGGTATAAATTGTGTCCCGCGGCATAACTTTACTCTTGAGAGACAAGCGGTTGGGAGGGAAACTTCAATGACGGCGACCACGGCACGGTTAAAGGAGATGCTGCGTTTCTTCACGCCGGCGTTGCGGGGAGTTCTTGAGGCGCTGCCGGTCTGGGACGAAGTTGAAGAAATACGCCTGAGAGCCGCCAAACCGTTAATGATACGTTTGGCGCAGCGGGACGCTTTCGTGACGCCGGGAGGTCTTCCGGTCGACCGTGCGGAGGAAAGTTTCCTGGTTCCCCCCGAAGAGGTGACCCGAACGGTTAATATTGCGAGCGGCGCTTCACTTTACGCCTTTGAAGAAGAGATCCGCAACGGTTACATCACCCTTCCCGGAGGGCATCGTCTCGGTCTCGCCGGGCAGGTGGTGACGGTAGGCGGGCAAATACGCACGCTGAAACATATCAGCGGGCTTAATTTCCGGCTGGCGCGTGAAGTGCGCGGGGCGGCAGACGGTATCCTTCCCCGTATTCTAGCCGGTTCACCGCCGCGGGTCTGTCATACCCTGATCATCTCACCGCCCAGGGCCGGCAAGACAACTTTTTTACGGGACCTCGTGCGTCAACTGTCTGACGGGTCACCGTGTCTCAGAGGGGTGACTATCGGCTTGGTGGACGAGCGTTCGGAGGTGGCGTCGTGTTTTCACGGTGTGCCGCAGCTTGATGTGGGCGCCCGGACGGATGTTCTTGACGCCTGTCCGAAGGCGGAAGGCATGAGGCTTATGATCCGGGCTTTCGGGCCGGAAGTGGTGGCGACCGACGAGATCGGCCGGGCCGAAGACGCCCGCGCCGTCGAAGACGCCCTCAATGCGGGGATGAGTGTGGTGGCAACGGCTCATGCCGGCACCCTGGAAGAGCTGAAGCGGCGTCCCTTTTTCCGCTATATTTTCACGCTGGGTGTGATCGAGCGGTTCATCCTGCTTGCCAGGCGTGACAAACCCGGCCGGGTAACCGCTGTCCTTGACGGATCGGGGAAACCGCTGTGGCCTTTGACGCCTGGATCTAGGCAAGATTGCAGGAAAAACTAGCCACAGAGACACAGAGCACACGGAGGGGGAAAGACGAAATATGGGTATTTAGTCTTAATATTTCTGTTTTTTGTGCCTCTGTGGTGAAATATTTGAGTTCCGGCTTGTCCGGGTTAGGAGCTAAGGCATGCTGAAAACCTTGGGCGCGGTCATGGTATTGGCGTCGGGAAGCCTTTGCGGAAACGCCGTCGGAGGGCTTTACAGCAGACGTCCCCGAGAACTGAAAGCGATGATGGGCGCGCTGCTCCTCCTTAAGACCGAGATCGGCTGTATTGCAGCCCCGTTGGGGGAGGCATTTGCGGCGGTGGCCAGGCGCGCCGACCAGCGGGTTGCTCCCTTTTTTGACCGTGCCGGCGCGCACATCAACAGTACAGGCGGATTAACGGCCGCCGAAGCCTGGGAAAGAGCGGTTATCGAGGCGTCACCTTCTTCGGCATTAAGGGAAGAGGACCTCGATATCCTGCGCGATTTGAGCGCGGCCTTGGGGAATTCCGACCGGGAGAACCAGGCGCAGCACGTTTCTCTCGCGATTGAAAGACTTAAGGCGGCGGCCGTTTTGGCTGAAGAAGACGCCGGCCGCTACGTACGACTCTATAAATTCCTCGGTTTCGGCACCGGTCTGAGCCTGGTCGTGCTCCTGTGTTAGAGAGTTCAAGGTTCAAGGTTCAAGATTGCAAAACAGTGGGATGGGGTTCAGGGTTCGTTCAGCGTTCGAGTTTATCGTAACTTTGGGGAAAGGTAGTGGGGGCTGTTTGACGTTCAATGGTTCGAAGTTTGCACATTCCGACTTCTCATTCCCGACCTCTCACTTCCCACCTCTCAAAAAGGGGGCCCTTTATGGGAAACATCGACCTGATCTTTAAAATCGCCGGGGTGGGAATTCTCACGGCTGTTCTTCACGCGATGCTCAAGCAGGCCGGGAAGGAAGATCTGGCTCATCTGGCAACCCTTGCGGGGGTGGCGATCGTCCTAATCTGGGTAGTGCAGCTGCTTGGCACGCTCTTCAGCGAGGTTCAGTCGGTTTTTAAGCTTCACTAGCTTTAGCGGCATAAGCCCAAGAGGGTTACGAATTCACCACAGAGGCACAGAGAACACGGAGATGGAACGGAACGGGATAACGTAGGAGTTACTCTGGTCGCGCGTCATTTAGCATCGTGCTGAGCGCTCAGGACTAAGGACTGAAACCCGGTCAATCCGTGGTTCTGTTTCAGTCCTTAGTTTGATGGGGTGTAGCGATGGAAATCCTGCAGATAATCGGTTTTGCACTCACCACTACGGTGTTGGCGGTCGTCCTGCAACGTCAGAAGCCGGAACTGGCGATATTAGTTGCCGTCGCGGCCGGAACCATTATTTTTGTCGCCATGGTCGGCCGGATCGGCGAGGTAATAGAGGTTTTTAACGGCGTAGCGAGCCAGGCGGGTCTTAACCTACTTTATTTGAATACGATCCTTAAAATAGTCGGTATAGCATACATCGCCGATTTCGGCGGCCAGATCTGCCGCGATGCCGGGGAAGGGGCGCTGGCTGTGAAGGTGGAGTTTGCGGCCAAAGTCCTCATTCTGGTGCTCGCGCTGCCCATCATCGTCGGTTTGCTGGACCTCTTGCTGAAACTGGTGGCCCAATGAAAAAAAGAGCGCTTGGATTCCCGGCCGGTTTTAAAGATCCGTGGGTCTTTGCCCTTACAGCCCTCCTGATGGCGGTGATTTTTTTCGGTGTTTTTTCCGGTGCGGCCCCCGCCGCCACTGCTGACTCCAATCCGGTAAGGCCTCCGGAGGAAGAGTTAAGAGCCCTGAACCTTGAACGGGTGGAGAAGGAGGCCGGGCAGTTAACGGAAACGGTCAGGAGCTGGGCGCCGGAAATCAGCTTTCACCAGTTGGTGGTCGACATGCTGCAGGGGAAAATTGAACTTTCGCCGTCCAGGGTGATCGGAGTTCTGGGGCGCTATTTCTGGGGCGAGGTCTGGGGAGGAGCGGTGCTGCTGGGGAAAATCCTCATTCTGAGCATTATCCTTGCCGTACTGCAGCAATTAAGCGCGGCTTTCGAACGTACTTCCACCTCCCAGATGGCCTATTACGTCTGCTTTCTCGCCTTAGCCGCGCTGGCGGCGACGACCCTCGGGATTGCGATCGACATCGGCCGCGACGCCGTTGACGGGATGGTCTCCTTTATCCAGGCGCTGCTGCCGGTGCTGCTGACGCTGCTGGCGGCCACGGGCGGGGTGACCACGGCGGCGATACTGCACCCGACGATTCTCGGTACGCTCGGGGTAATCGGCACGCTGGTGAAAAACGTGGTTCTCCCGCTGATCACCTTCGGGGTGCTGCTCGGATTCATCGACCGGTTGAGCGACGACCTGCAGGTCTCACGGCTGGCCGTGCTGCTCAGGAACACCGGGCTTGCCGTCCTCGGAGTGGTATCAACGGCCTTCATCGGTGTCCTGACGGTGCAGGGGGTTGCCGGGACCGTGGCAAGCGGTGTCGCGCTCCGTACGGCGCGATACGCTACGGGGGCCTTCATCCCGGTGGTGGGCGGGATGCTTGCGGACGCATTCGAAGCAGTGGTGGGGACGTCGCTCCTCTTAAAAAGCGCTGTCGGGCTTGCGGGTATAGTGATCATTTTTTTCGCCATAGCGCTCCCCGCCATAAAGCTTCTCGCCTTAAGCACCATTTTCAAGGTCTCAGCCGCTCTGGTCCAGCCGCTCGAAGGGCGGATGGCGGCGACACTGGACGGCATGGGAGCGGGGCTTTTGGGGGTGTTCGCGGTGGTCGCTACGGTGGGACTGCTCTGCTTTTTTGCCGTGGCGGTGGTGGTGGGGCTGGGATACCTGACAACGATGATACGTTGAGAGAAGGGCTGTAATGGAAAGGATAAGCCTTCTGATACGCGACCTGATCCTTATTGTGACGTTTGCGGCATTCCTTGAGCTTCTGGTGCCGGTAGGGGATATGCGCCGATATGTCCGGATGATAATGGGCATCCTGGTGGTCGTCGCGGTGTTGCAGGTATTTGTCGGGTTCCTTTACCGGGCGCGTTCGATGCCCGTACCCGAACTGACCATACAGCCGGTGGACGTGGGGGAAGCGAATTATGAGGAGCTGCGGGCCAATTATGCCGGACGGATGAACGATGCGTACCGGCAGGGGGTCTCAAGGCAGGTGGGGGCGCTGCTGCGCCTGGCGGGAATGGACGTCGGCCGGGTGGAGGTTTTGCTCGATGAGGAAAAAGGAGATTACCCGCAAATAGAGGAAATCAGGCTGCACCTGGAAAGCGCCGTACTTGCGGATGACGGGAGCAGCAGTATCGAAGCGGATAAAGCGGCAGAATCGGTCGCGGATTTTTACAACCTGCCGCGCGAGCGGGTTGTGATTGCCACACCCTGAAGACGGAAGGCAGAAGATAGAATGTAGAAGGTAGAAGTCGAAAGTCGGAAGTCGAAAGTCGGAACTTGGAACTCGCAACTCGGAACTCGCAACTCGGAACTCGCAACTTAGACACTTAGACACTTAGACACTTAGAACTTAGAACGTAGGGTGGTGAAGGATGAAGCAGATTCTTGAATCCCTGTTCGGTAAAAACAGCGCACTCGCCAAAAAGCCGGAATACTGGCTGAAAATCGGCCTGCTCGGACTGGTGGGGATATTTTTCATTCTGGCCGGCAGCTACAACGGCAAGGCGCGGCAGCAGCCGGAAACGAGTACCGTTTTAAGCGAGAACCCCGGCTCTTCGGCGGCGCCGGACCGCATTAGAGAGGAAGAGCGGTATTGCGCCGAGCGCCTAAAAGCGGTGCTGCAGGAGGTCAGGGGCGCCGGAGCGGTAGATGTTACGGTTCATCTTGCCGGTTCGACCCGGACCGATTATGCGGTCAGCGCGACCACCGGGAAACGGGTTACGGACGAAAAAGACAAGTCGGGGACCAACCGCCTGACAACGGAAGACAACAGCAACAGCCAGGTAGTGATCGTCCGTGACGGCCAAAAGGAGGAGGCGGTGGTGGAAAACGAAGAGGCGCCGCGGCTTCTCGGGGTGCTTGTGGTTGCGGAGGGCGCCGCTGACCCGGAGGTAAAGGCGGAAATCTTCCATGCCGCGCAGGTGGCGCTGGGGGTGGACGCCCATCGCATTCTTGTCCTGCCGCGGCAACGGGCGGCGGTTACGACGAAATAGAAAAGGTCCGTTCAACCTTGAACCTTGAACGTTGAACCTAACGAGAAAGAAGGTGTGATGATGCGTGGTTTAGTTCTGCTGAAGCGGCGGGTTGTATTCAGGTTGACGGCGCTGATCTTACTGCTGGCGCTTGCCGCGGCTGCCATTGAGGTCGTCAGGATACAGCAGGGACGTCAGGGGGCGGGAAAGGTCCGGCCGAAGCCGGCGGTTGCGGTTTCCACCGCGCCTGAGGTTCCGGGACGCATCCCGGAGGAACCGCCGGATTCGCCTCTCGACGGTTTTTTTGTGGACTATCGCCTCGAGCGGGAGGCAAGACGCAGTCAACAGGTGGAACTTCTGAGGGAGATCGCCAACGCGGCAAATACCAGTGAAGTTACCCGAAAGGAAGCGCAGGAAAAACTGATGTTCCTGTCGCAGCAGGCGGAAAAGGAGGCCCGGACGGAAGGCATCTTACGGGCAAAGGGCTTTCAGGAAGCGATTGTAGCGGTTGAAGACGAGGAGGTAACCGTTGTGGTTCAGGGAAAGGTAAGCCCGGAGCAAAGCGCGACGATCGTTACCCTTGTTTACCGCGGCCTATCCGCGCCGCAGGAGAAAGTAGTGATAATCGAGCGTGAACAAGGGCAGAACCAAGCCTTAAAAGGCAATTGACCACAATCCTCTTGGTTTAACCGTGCGGTGATGTTATAATCCTCTTTGTATAATGGTTAAAAGGGGAGATGGCATTGCGCACGATAGGCATCGGTATTTTGGGTATGGGTACCGTCGGACGTGGTGTTTTCCGGGTGCTGGAGAACAACAGGGAGATCATTTCGTCACGCCTGGGCGCATCGCTAAATCTCACAAAGATCCTGGTACGGGACACCAAGAAGAACAGGGGCACGGAGGTTCCCGCCGGACTCTTGACGACGGATCCTGCGGCGGTCATTGAAGACCCTGCGACGGATATCGTGGTTGAGGTGATGGGGGGGATAGAGCCGGCACGGAGTTACGTCTTATCCGCTCTCTCCGGAGGAAAGACCGTGGTCACCGCAAACAAGGACTTGCTTGCCGTTCACGGGCACGAGCTTTTTGAAGCGGCGTCTTCCGGGGGGGCTGACCTGTTTTTTGAGGCCAGCGTTGCCGGAGGCATCCCGATCATTAAGGTGATTAAAGAAGCCCTTGCCGGTAACCGGATACAACAAGTAACCGGGATAATCAACGGAACGACGAATTACATTTTGACCAAGATGACCGACGAGGGCGCTGATTTCGACACCGTTTTGAAAGAAGCACAGGCCAGGGGCTACGCGGAGGCCGACCCCACCAGCGACATCGGAGGGTTTGACGCCGCCAGGAAAATCGCCATTCTAGCCTCCATCGCTTTTAACTCGCGGGTCACCCTTGAAGACGTCTACGTTGAAGGCATCACCAACATCCAGGCGGAAGACATACGTTACGCCGGGGAGCTGGGTTTTGTGGTGAAGCTTTTGGGCATCGCCCGGGAAGCGAGCGAGGGGATCGAGGTCAGGGTACACCCGGCCCTGGTTCCTTTCGGGCACCCGCTGGCGGCGGTAAGCGACGTGTTTAACGCCGTCTTTATCAAGGGGGACGCGGTTGGAGAAACGATGTTTTACGGGCGTGGGGCCGGGGAACTGCCCACGGCCAGCGCGGTGGTGGGAGACATTGTCGCCGCGGCGAAGAACATCCGTTATAACGTTCGCGGGATGACCGGATGCACCTGTTTTGAAAAAAAGCCGGTACGGCCCGTCACCGAAGTGGAAACGCGGTACTACCTCCGGCTGCAGGTCCTGGACAGGGCCGGAGTGCTGGCAGGGATCGCCGGCGCTTTCGGAAACAACAATGTCAGCCTGGCCGCTGTCGCCCAGAAGACGACCGGCGAGGTCGCCGAACTGGTATTGGTAACCCACCGGGTGCGTGAGGCCGATTTACAGGCGGCGGTCCGGGAACTGACAGCCTTGTCTACGGTGAAAACCGTGGCTACCATCATTCGCGTAGAGGACTGATCGTGCTTGCGCGGTCAGGTCAAGCTTTACGGCGGCCGTTAAGAGTCAGCGTCATTGTGCCCGCTACTACGGCCAATCTCGGCGCCGGATGCGATTGTTTTGGTTTGGCGCTTTCGCTGTACAACACTATAAGCGTAGAGATAACGGGCGCCGGGTTGGAGGTGTCGGTAAGCGGGGAGGGTGCGGATTCCCTGCCGCATGACGACGGTAATATGGTATTGCAGGCGGCCCGAAAGCTGTGGGACGAGGTTTCATTTCCGGTTCCCGCAGGATTGAAAATCACCCTTAAAAACGAAATTCCTGTAAGCGCCGGGATGGGTTCGAGCGCCGCGGCGATAGTGGGTGGAATGACTGCCGCAAACGCGCTTGCCGGAAACACACTGGCGGCGGACGATATACTGAACCTCTCAGCTCGATTCGAAGGCCATCCCGACAACGTTGCGGCGGCGGTCCACGGCGGTTCCGTGGTGGCGGTTGCGGACGGATCCGGCGTGGTTACGCTCAAACTCCCTGTACCCGGCGTGATCAAGGCGGTGGTTGCGGCGCCGGATTTCGCGCTTGCCACCATACAGGCCAGGATGGCACTGCCTGACGTTTACCCCCGCGAAGACGCTCTTTTTAACCTGGGGCGCGCGGCGCTCCTGGCGGGAGCTTTCGCTTCCGGTCGGTATGAACTTCTTCGTTACGGCATGCAGGATAGGCTGCACCAGCCGTACCGGGCTCCCCTGGTTAACGGACTCGGAGAGGTGCTTGCGGCCGCGGTTGATGCGGGCGCTCTCGGAGCGGCTTTGAGCGGTGCGGGACCGGCGGTGGTGGCGTTAACCGACGGCGCGACCGGGGATATCGCTAAGGCTATGGTTAACGCTTTCGAAACGGCGGGGGTCGGCGCGCGGATATTCGAACTCGTCGCGGATAACGAGGGCGCGCGGGTGAGTGTTACTTATTAGAATCTATTTGGGGTCAGAATTCAGTAGCCGGAAGCCAGAAGTCAGAAGAAAAGAATATAAGTAGTCAGGTTCAGAACCGGGGCTAAGGCGCTGCTAACAGATGATGAGAATGAAAATAAGGACCATTAACCTGATTGCTCTGAAGCAGTAACATAAACATGGACGAAACGTCGCTAGAAGTGATGCAGTGCAAGGAAGAACGTTGGAGACTAACCGGAGTGTACATAAGGGTACATGAGGATTCGGCTCCGACGAACTGACGCAGTAATGCTTCGCTTATCGCGGCGCCCCGCGAAAGAGGTACTATTCTTTGAGGGAGAGCTGAAATGCTGGTTGTACAAAAGTTCGGCGGCAGTTCGGTAGCGAACGCGGAGAAAATCAAAAATGTGGCGAAGCGGGCCTTCCAAACGCGCGCGCAGGGGAATGACGTGGTTGTCGTGGTTTCGGCGATGGGCGACACCACGGACGATCTGATCGCTCTGTCGCGGCAGATCACGGCAGAACCGGAAGCGCGCGAGATGGATCAACTATTGAGCACCGGCGAGCAGGTTTCCATTGCCCTGCTGGTGATGGCTCTCCAAGTCCTGGGGGCCGGCGCTGTTTCCCTAACCGGTCAGCAAGCGGGCATCTTCACGGACGGCGTTTACGGCCGGGCATCGATTACCGGGGTTAAGGAAAGCCGCCTGCGGTCGGAGCTGGGCAAAGGTAAAATCCCCGTTGTTGCGGGTTTCCAGGGGATGGGTTCGGAGGGCGACACCACGACCCTTGGCCGGGGCGGCTCGGATACGACGGCGGTGGCGCTTTCGGCGGCACTCGATGCGGATTGCTGTGAGATTTACACCGACGTCGACGGCGTTTATACGGCGGACCCGAGGGTGGTGCCCGACGCCAGGAAACTTCCGGTCATTTCCTACGACGAAATGCTGGAACTGGCGAGTCTGGGTGCGGTGGTACTGCACCCGAGGTCTGTTGAACTGGCTAAAATGTACGGCGTGCCGCTTGTCGTACGCTCGAGTTTCAACGATAATCCAGGGACCCTGGTAAAGGAGGATGCCGGTATGGAGCGGAAGTATATGGTGAGCGGGGTGGCACACGACTGCAAGGTGGCGAAACTCGGACTGTTCGACGTTTTGGACCAGCCGGGGGTAGCCCACCGCCTGTTTTCCGCCCTGGCGGCGGAAAACATCAACGTGGACATGATTATTCAAGGCGCGATGCGGGACGGGCGTAACGACATCGCTTTTACCGTTTCGGAAGACGACTTGAAGAGGGCGCTGACGGTGGTTGAAGGAATAAAGGAGGCCATCGGCGCAAAAGGACTCGTGCATGACGACAAGGTGGGCAAGGTCTCAATCGTCGGAGAAGGAATGGTCACCCGCCCAGGTGTGGCCGCATCGATGTTCGAAGCCCTAAGTAAGGAAGGGATAAATATTGAAATGATCAGTACTTCGGAAATCAAGGTGTCCTGCGTTATCAGCGAGGCGGATGTGCCACGGGCGGTAAGGGCGCTGCATACGAAATTTAAGCTCGACGCGGTCGCCGAGGAGTAATAGACTAAAACCGGGCAGCACCCGGTTTTTTTGTTATGGCTTCATGATTTTGTCTTGTGTGGATAAATGCGGGTCTGTCCTATATAGAAAAGTATAATATTTGGGCGATCTTGTCCAGCAATCAACATGGTTTGCATAGTAAGGCAACGATCGCCGTTCTACTGAACCATATACAGTGATTCGTTGAGTGCTGGATTGGCGGTTAAAAAAGACCTTTTGTCTTCTACGTGTCACAAAATCTGCAACGGCGGTGTTTACTTGTTAAAGAAAGAGGAGCGGAGCGCATTGGCAGGCCGAACCGGTGCGGGCGAAAAAGAAGAAGCGTTTCGCGCGGTTTTTGATACGTATTACCCCGAACTATGCCGGCGGCTGGTGCCTTTCCTTGGTGACCATGCAGCGGTGGAGGACGTGGCGCAGGAGGCGTTCTTAAAACTATACTACCGCCCGCCTCCGCGCGATGACAATGTGCCCGCCTGGCTTTTCCGGGTTGCGGTGAACCTTACCTATAACCAGATTCGCGCCGATGAGAGACGCAGGAAGCGGGAACAGGGCGCCTACGAGCAGCCTGCGGGGAATTGGGAGGATGAGGTCTTGCGGCGGGAAGAGATTGCCGGTGTGAGAGAGGCGCTTTCGCGCTTGGCGCCGAGGGACCGTTTCTGCCTGTTGCTGCGGTTTGAAGGGTACGGCTATTCGGAAATCGCTGCGGTCCTGCAGGTTGAGCCCGGCTCGGTGGGTACAATAATCGCCCGTGCCCGGGAAAGGTTTCGCCGGGAGTACAGCGCCGGGACACCGGAACCGCAAGGTCCCGGGAGCGGGAAACGAGATCCGGACGGATTGAAAGGTCTTTAGGAATAGATAAGCGGAAAGACGCCGCAAGACGGCCGGAGTGGTCGTGAGCACAGCCTGTGGCAATAAGGTAGCCGGCGTCTTCCGGCAAGGGTGAAGGATTATGTGTTATAACAAGGGGCGGTTACAAGCATACCTGGACGGTGAACTTTCCGCCCGGGAAATGGAGCAGATCCGGGAGCATATCGCTGCCTGCGAGGAATGCAACCGGATATTGCGCGAACTCGAAAGCAATGCCGCATTCGTGGAAACAAGCATCGGCGCCTATATTGATGCCATTACCGCGCCGGGGGATACCGTTGCGGCCTGGAAGCGTTTCCAGGACAGAAAGGCGCTCGGGGGACGGATGCCGGCCGCGATTGGTTCGGGTAGGGGGTTCAGGTTTGCCGCTGTCGCGGCGTCGTTCATCCTGATTTTCATTGTGGCGACGAGCATGCTTAAAACCACCGGTCTAAAAGAACAGATTTCTCCTAAAGCTGATAAACCAGCCGAGACGACGCAGGAATACGGCCGCGACCGGGAGGAGCCGCCCGCGGTTTTCAAAAGCGGCGGCCTGCCCAATAAGAGCGCCGCTACGGAAGAGGGCCGCGAATTCGGCGAGACGTTGAACCAAACGGGGGATTCGGAGGAGGGCCCCGCAGCGATTACCGGGGGGCAAACCGTCCCTGCACAGCCGGTTCCGGGAACAAACGACGCAGGGGAACAGTTCGGGTTGGGCTCGCTGTCGGACGGCTCGAAGGTTGAAACCGGAGGAGACGCGGACACGAAGCGCCTGGCGCAATCACTGCCGGAAGAAGCAGCCCTGCACGCTCCCGTTGCCCCGGCCTCGGTGCATGAGGTTTCCATAAGAGTAGCGGAGAAACAGCCTGTTATAATAACCGGGGACGAATCGAAAAGGGTATTGGAATGGTTTAATAAGGGGACTTCCGCCGGGGCTGCGCAAAGTTACAGTGCTTTCGATAGCGTTCCGGGCGGGCCTCAGTTATGCATCACCCTCTCCGACGCCAAGATAATAACGGTTTCCGGCGTCGACCCCGTTCAGGTGGAGGTCTGCCGCGGGGGGAGTGTTTACCGGCTCAACGCCCCGGAGTTGGCCGCGTATATCAGGCAGAAAGGGGGTGAAATCGTTGCAGGAACCGCAGAATAAGAAACGTTTTTCAACGCATGTGGTTATAGCCGTTTTAGTAATCGCCTTTTGCGGAATTTTCAGTGTAGAATATGCTTCCAGACATGACGGCCCGGCGGCGGCAGCGACGGGAACGGCTACGGTGACGGTGGGCGGCAGCGGTGAGGTCAGCGCGGCGCCCGATTCCGCAAGTATTTCGTTAGGCTGTACGAACCAGGCCGCCGGCGCGAGGGAAGCCCAGACAGCAAACGACCGGGCGGTTGAAAAGGTAATAGAGGCGCTTAAGGCGCAGGGAATACCGAAGGAGAAGATTCAGACCAGGCAGTATGATATCTGGCCGGAACAAAACGAAAAAAGCCAGATAATCAGGTACAGGGTAACGCATACCCTTTCGGTGGAGGTTAAAAACATCGATAAGGTCGGTGCGGTGCTTGACGCGGCCATTAGGGCGGGCGCGAACAATTCCGGGGGCATTTCGTTCGAAAGGTCGGACGCGTTAGTCCTCGAACGGGAGGCGCTTAAGAAGGCGGTGGCCGACGCGCGCCAGAGGGCGGAGGCCCTGGCAGGCGCGGCAGGAAAGAGCGTGGTCCGTGTGGTTTCCATAAGAGAAGTCGGCACACAGCAACCACCCGTACCCTACATGCGGTCGGCGATGAAAGTGATGGACGGCGCCGCTGAGAGCGTACCGGTGGAACCGGGTCAACTTAAGATTACGACTGCTGTAGAAGTGGAATTTGAACTGGGCGGATAGGCTTTTGCCGCATGTTTAAGGTCCGTTCAATGTGCAATTGCAGCGCTCAACGTTCAATGCTGGAAAAAGGGAAACGATATGAGGTATGCGAAATGCAACGCCCTCCTGAATTTTTAAAGGTTAAAAACCTGTAGGAGGGCGTATGTTTCATCTGTTAGGCTGTAATACAGATTGTTTTGTCAGAGTTAAATCCATTCATGATTAGAATCGGCTTTCTATATCACCAGGTCAACCTGCTGTATTACTCCCGCTCCGCCGTCTTCTTTCAGATATATTCCGGAACTTTGGACCTGCCCCTGGAGTTCATTCGCCTGGTCCGTCAGGCTGAATGCGGAACTTACATTGCCCAGGTATATAGCGCCGATACCCTTCTCTTTCAAAGAAGACAGGGAATCGTTGCCGTCCTGGTCCTTAGACCATATGAGCAACTTCTCGAAGATAGGGTCGGCTTCGTCGATCCAGTTGTTGCCGTCAACGTCGTATGTCTTCAGTTCCTCAAAACCTTTTCCCGTGGTCGGCCCGAAAAGCTCGCCCCCGTCGTTGATTGTCCCGTCGTCGTTCTTATCAAGGGCGAGAAATCCAGTACCGGGACGGACAAAACTAATCTGGTCTTCGGCGCCGTCTACATCGACGTCAAAGCTGAATTTCATGTCGGTCAAATCGGCCGCCTGGCCGTCGAAGTTGATGACCAGGGGATCCTTTACAGCGTCACCGGCCCTGAAGCTGAACCTTTCTTCGGAAAAGAACTCGCGGCTCATATTGAGGTCCAGCGTAAAGTTAATCTCCTTTCCATCCTTGGTGCGTATGGTCCCCTGCGCCTCAAAGGACATCGATTCATATTGGTAATATGATTCGTAAGAATCATAGGCGATCCCCCAGCCGACGCCCTGCTGCCCTCTCCCCTGGGCGGGCTGCTGCCCGTCTGCTTTTTCTCCCTCTGGGTTTTTATCGCAATCGGGTTTAAGATCCTCTGCCTTAAAGATCCGTATTTTTCTTCCGGTCAATTTTTCAATCAACAGTTTTACAATCATCAACTTGGAATCTGCGTTTACAGGGTCGTCTTTAACCTTTTCGAGTTTTGTCTGGCCGGGAGAAAAACCGTTATCATCCTCCAGCATCAAGGCGACTGGTTCTTCCTGGTTGGGGAATCCCTCCACAGCGGGGGGAGGCGCCGGCGTTCCTGCCGCTTGTCTGTTGTTCTGCCAGACCTTCAATGATTCTTCCCTGGTATATTGCTCAAGGTAAGTATGACTCGCAGATAATGTAATATTAGAGGTTCCGATCAACATAAATATCCCTCCTTATCCAAGTTATCGGCCTGACGGAGGGAATATTTAACCTTTTCTTCAATTCACTGCGGCGCTGAGGTAATTTTTTAATCAATACATTATTTTGCCGTTCATATAGCCCTGGACGTGGTCGAGCGCTTCGCCGAAGCGCTGGAAGTGCACAACCTCCCTTTCCCTGAGAAACTTCAAGGTATCGGTGACGCCGGGGTCGTCGGAAAGACAGATGAGGTGTTCGTATGTGGCACGGGCCTTCTGTTCCGCGGCGAGATCCTCGTGCAGGTCCGCAATCGGGTCGCCTATCGCCTGAATGTACGCGGCGGTCCAGGGAACCCCGTTCGCGTCCGCGGGGTAGACCGCTTTGTCGTGCTCCGCGTAATATCCGCCCAGCCCCGCCCGTTTCATCTGTTCGGCGGTCGCGCCCTTAGTAAGCTTATAGATTAAGGTCGCGATTATTTCCCAGTGCGCCAGTTCTTCCGTACCGATATCGGTCAACAGTCCTTTGGTCCGGGGGGTGGGCATCGAGTACCGCTGGGTGAGGTAGCGGACTCCGGCCGATAATTCCGAATCCGGCCCGCCGTACTGCGCCATCAGGTATTTAGCCATCTTCAGATCGCAGGAGTATACCCGGACCGGATACTCAAGCTTCTTTTCGTACATCCACATTCCTAATTTCCCCCTTCGTATTCGATTTCCCAGGGCCAAGGTTCTTCAATCCACCGCCAGCAGTCTTCCCTTTTGTTGTCTTCGTGTGTGAGAGGACCGTATTTCTCCGAGTAGAGCTTCCTGCACTCCTCAAGCTCCTGCGAGAAACACTTGTGGTCCTTTAAAGCCGCGGTATCGCAGGGGTGCGTGTCGAGAAACAACGCCAGCTCAATGGCGCAGAATTCGAGAGTTTGAATTCTTTTCAAAAGCGCAATTCTGTCATGGTACATGTCACAACCTCCTCCTCTGAGAATAAGCGTTCTTTCGGAGGGCGCGGCGATAAGCAACGCCTGCATTTCTTCTCGCCGCGTTCCGTCTATGTTACTCTTCTGCGGCTAAGTAACCGGCTTAGGGATGACTCCATTATCAGATTTCGTGGTTTGCAACGCAGCATGGACGACTCCCTATTCCTTTAATTATGAAAAGGGGGAGCCTCGGGACAATGGTACGGCGAGTAAAGATCCGGCCAGAGGGTGCCTTTCTTCAGGGCTTCTTCCGGCGCAAACTGCTTGCCGTAACATTGCGGCGGAACGTAGGCCGTGGTCAACCTTACCCGCTTGTGATGGCCGGATTCCGTTACGCCGGTTACCAACCGCGCTTTTTCCTTAATGTCTTTGATTCCCGGAAACTTTAGGTTCACATTAATCCCTCCTTAAGGTCAGATGGTGGACATTATTAATGCTTTAACCCGACTTGTGCCATCATATGACAACAGAGGGGAATATGTGAAAATGCGCGTTTTGTATCTGACATATTTCTTTATATAGCGCCAATAAATGGTTTAAATGGTTATATTGACAAGTTGATAAACGGCGTGGTATCGTAGGAAATATCCATAAAATGTGAAAGAAGTGAAGATAAACATGACTTTAACCGAAAGCACGGAAGCGGTATCTCCCGAAGAACGGGAACACGCGACCGCAGACTTTATAAATCACGGGTTCTATATGGACGACGGCGAACGCTTAACCCCGAAGGTTTGGGTTCTATTGGCCAATATAATAGGTTTTTCCGAATTGTTGATCCAGAAGCAGCGGAAGGACATGCCGTCTGAAAACCTGCAGTATCTACGTTACATCAGGGAAACAGGATTAAGGCTCGAGAGGCTATTGGAAGAAGCGCTCGGCGAACGTCCCCTAATCGTTGAACAACATGTGATCACCGTCGATGAGTTGGCGGATGCTTGCTCCAGGGTGGCAGAGAAAGAAGCGGAATCCTCACAGGTGAAACTGGTGGTTGAAGTTGCGCCGGAGGCTGCGGCGGTTTTTGTTCCCGAAAACCTGCTGGAGGAAACCATCAGCGGGCTTCTGCTGGTGGCGATAAAAAGCACGGCCATGGGCGCAAAGGTGGGTTTGCGTTGTTCATTGACCAGGTCGATGGTTTTGTTTACGGTATGGCGCAGTTTTTCGCCCGGCTGGCAGGCCGGAGCGCGGTTGGACGAGGACATCGCCAATACTGAAAAGATTTTAATGCAGGCGCGGGAACTGAGCAGGGCGAACGGCGGTCGCTTTTGGGTTGAGGGAACGATGGGCGAAACCAGCAGTTACTGTCTGCTCCTGCCGGCGGTGAAGACAACGTAAGTATTCAGACACGTGTTCCAGGTCAGAATAAAGAAGTCAGTAGCCAGAATATAGAATATAGAATATAGAAGCCGGAAGCCGGAAGCCGAGAGAATAGTAAGTGTATTCTAAACGAACCCCGAGCGGGTTGTTTTTTTTGTGGGAAGGGCAGCCATGGCTCCCGAATACGACATAGGAAAGGTATACGGATTGACGGTGCCGCCTTTTTTCTGGTATAATGGGCCAGCTTTCGAGGTTTTTCCGATGCCGATCCACATTAGTCTTAGTCTTCAACCGGAAAACCAGTGGTGGCGATATCTCTAAATGAAGACTGAAAAGTCCTTAGGCAAAAAGCAGATCTGTTTTTATCTGTCCGATGACGTAAGCCCTGTGAAAACAGAGGTTTTTACGGTTTCCGGGAAGGACTTCGATAGGAGGTAGGGCTGTGCATCCTGATATCGAGAGGGTTCTGCTTACGCGGCAGGAGATTCAGGAACGGGTGGCTGTTCTTGGGAAGGATATCTCGAAGGATTATCAGGGTAAGGAGTTACTTGCTATAGGGGTACTCAAAGGGTCGGTGGTGTTCTTAGCCGACCTTTTACGCGTTTTGACGGTTCCCGTAGAGCTCGATTTTATCGCCGTTTCCAGTTATGGCGCGGCAAGCTCATCGGCCGGCATAGTCCGAATTTTAAAGGATCTGGACCGGACGGTAAAAGAGCGGGAGGTCCTCCTGGTTGAGGACATAGTCGATACCGGCCTGACCTTGAAGTTCATCACCGAACACCTGAATTCGCAAAAACCGGTGGGCGTAAGGGTGTGTTCCCTGCTTGATAAGCCGTCCCGGCGGAAGGTGGATGTTCACATCGATTATCTGGGGTTTTCCGTTCCGGACGAATTCATGGTGGGATACGGCTTGGATTTCGCGGGACGTTACCGGAACCTGCCGGACGTCTGTGTCCTAAGAAGGGCAGTATATGGGGGTGGCTGATAATTGGACCCGACGTCCGAACTTGTAATAATCCTGGATTTCGGCGGTCAGTATACCCAGCTTATCGCCCGGCGCATTAGGGAGTGCCGGGTTTATTGCGAAATATGGCCGTACTTTACCCCGGCGGAGGAAATCGCCGGACGGCGTCCGCGCGGCGTCATCCTTTCAGGCGGGCCGTCGAGTGTTTACGAACAAAACGCGCCGGTGCTGCCGGAATCGTTCTTCCGGTTGGGAGTGCCTGTTTTGGGGATATGTTACGGGATGCAGTTGATGGGGCACCTTCTCGGCGGTAGGGTTGTTCCCGCTTCGTACCGCGAATACGGGAAGACGGTTCTTGAGATCTTGAGCGAAAAAGGACTTTTCGCGGGAATAGACCGGCTCACCCAGTGCTGGATGAGCCACGGGGACCGGGTCGAGGACGTACCGCCGGGTTTTGAGGCGACCGCGCGGACCGATGCGGCCCCTGCGGCGGCGATGGAAGACCGGGACCGCAATCTGTACGCCGTGCAGTTTCACCCAGAGGTGGTGCATACGCCGCAGGGCAAACGGATGCTGGAAAACTTCCTCTACGGTACTTGCGGGTGTGGCGGAAGATGGACGATGGGCTCCTTCCTGGAATCCGCCGTGGGCCAGGTTCAGCGGACCGTCGGCGGGGGAAAGGCCATCTGCGCTTTGAGCGGCGGGGTGGACTCTTCGGTGGCGGCGGCGCTGGTGCACCGGGCCATCGGGGATGCGCTGACCTGCGTCTTTGTCAATCACGGCCTGCTCCGAAAAGGGGAGCCCGAAGCGGTACGGGAGGCATTTAGTCAACTGGGGATTCCGCTCGTTTACCTCGACGCCGGCGCCCGTTTTTCTGCCAAGCTTTCGGGGGTGGCCGATCCGGAAGCGAAACGAAAGATCATCGGGGAAGAATTCATCCGGGTTTTCGAGGAAGAAGCGCATAAGCTTGGAGAGGTTGATTTTCTGGTGCAGGGGACGCTTTATCCGGATGTGGTGGAAAGCGGTACGGCCACGGCCGCCACGATTAAATCGCACCACAACGTCGGCGGGCTTCCGAAAGACCTCCGGCTCAAGCTTGTGGAGCCGCTCCGGTGGCTTTTTAAGGACGAGGTGCGCGAACTGGGCCAGGAACTCTGTCTTCCCGAAGAGATTATCTGGCGTCAGCCTTTTCCAGGCCCTGGTCTTGCGGTGCGCATTCTCGGACCGGTCACGGAGGACAAGCTTCAGCTCCTGCGCGAAGCGGACGCGATAGTTACCGGCGAGATAAAAAAAGCGGGGCTGGACCGGGAGATCTGGCAGTATTTCGCCGTCCTACCCGACATCCGCAGTGTGGGCGTAATGGGAGACGCACGCACTTACGCGCATACGATCGCCGTCCGCGCGGTGGACAGCCGCGACGGGATGACCGCGGACTGGGTGCAGATTCCCTATCCGGTGCTGGAGACCATCGCTTCCAGGATCGTAAGCGAGGTACCGGGTGTAAACAGGGTGGTGTACGACATCACATCCAAACCCCCGGCGACTATTGAGTGGGAATAGAGGTTCAACGTTCAACGTTAAAGCTTAGGTGGATGGACCTTTGGGGTCCGTTCAACGTTCGAAGTTCGAAGAGAAGGGGAATGTAGAAGGTAGAAGATAGAAGGTAGAAGGGGCAGAAGGTTGGAAGGCGGCGGCCGGGGGAGAACGGGAGGTCGTCAGAGCCTGAGCTTAAAGAAGGCGACCCTAACAGGTGTTACTCAATAAAACACGTATTGCCGCAGAACGGGCCGGTGGTGTATAATATATCGTGCGGAATTTGAAATAAAGGCGACATAGCCAAGTGGTTAAGGCGACGGTCTGCAAAACCGTTATTCGGCAGTTCGACTCTGCCTGTCGCCTCCAAACAGTAATACCAACGGTTTTAGGATTTGCCCATCTTAATTCTTAAGGTGCAAAAACGTGAAAACCGTTGTCCATAAAATGCCCCCGTAACGACAGCGGTCTCCAAAACAAAAAGGAGGCCGTTATTTTTATGAAGCTTCTTAAAGTTACCGCCACGGTTCCCGCAACATGGGAGACAGCTTTAGAAGAGTTCTTTCTTCAGAAGCAGGCTGAAGGCAAGGCACCCCGGACGTTAAAGGACTACCAAAACCACGTGACCGCTTTCTTCAAAGCCGAACCGGAAGCCTGGAAGGACTACCATACCCTAAAGCGGGCGGTTCTCAAGCACTTCGCTTCCCTTAACGACAAGAGTGCAACAACCTACAATCTGCGAAGAGAGTACATGAAAGCCTTCTGCAACTGGGCGGTTAGCGAGGGATATTTGACGGCCAACCCGCTTGATAGTATTCCTAAGAAGAAGAACGAAGGCAAGCAGAGAAGCATTCCAGAAAACGTGTTACGCAAACTATTAAGCCTGCCCGACAAAACCACCTATACCGGTGTTCGTGATTACGCCTTGCTCCTTCTGCAAATTGATTGCGGGCTAAGACCGGGGGAAGTATTACTATTAACGCATCCCTGCTTTAACCTTCGTATGCTGGAGATTATAGTCCCTTCAGATATAGCAAAAACCAGAGAAAGCAGGACGGTTGTTATATCGCCGCAGACCGCTAAAGCTCTTACAAGGCTTATATCCATAAGACCGGCTGATTGGACCGATGAAGTTCCCGTGTTGGCTTCTCAGGATGGAAGGCGGTTATCGGTTAACTCTTGGGGCCACCGGCTTGCAAACTACAGTGAAAAGCTTGGGGTTAAGGTTACACCTTATGATCTAAGACATAGCTCCGCCATAATGTCTCTGCGTAATGGTGCCTCAGCCTTCTTCGTGCAAAAACAGTTGGGACATGCCAGCCTTGTTATGACCAAGCGTTACGTCCACTTAGTAGAGGCTGATTTACACCGCGAACACAGCAAAGCAAGCCCTATAGGAAACCTTTTTCCTGCACGAAGCAGGGTGAAAAGAAGTCCGTATTGATATTTCATAAAAACGTATATCTTACCTTGACAGTAGAGGATGATTGGTTTTAACAGACGCTATTTTAACCTTATGCTGTATCGTCTGAAAAGAACCTTTGATTTCGTCTACGGTGTCTTATTTATTATTTTGCTTATTGTTGGGCAGATAGTATAAAAGGGCTTTATTATGGCGGTATAGGTCAAATGACAAACCGATGGATATCTTGTTGGATACCTGTGAGCAATCATGTAACATATGTCTATTTATGCTTATTTTTAACCAGCATATATCCTATACTTGTAACGCTAATAACACCAAAGACTCGCCAAAAGATTAACGTGTAATCTGGTTCGTTTACTCTAATATAAGCTGAGGTGTTCCTGTCATAAGGAACATGTGCAGGATTGTGGACAATAACGGAATGTGTTGGAGGATAACTGAAACAAACGATCAACAACACAACAGAGCCTATCACAAGAATTATTTTTTGCCACAAGTTCATAAATGTTATTTCCGTTTGTAAAAATATTAATTGACACAATAGGCGATTAATCACAGGGTTCAAATGCCATTAAATCCCCATATATTAAAAGTGTTCTATTTGTATCAATATTAATTGCTGTATCTTCATCATCACTTGTGTTTGATGGTTCTACGCGAACTTCAGGTTTTACAACATTATTTACAGCAACAACTAAATTATAAACTAAGTGATTTTTTTGGGAAAGGTATAACCTTTCTTTTGTCGTAGGTGGTAGTTTTAAGCATAATATAATATCGGGCAATGCTGCAATCGAATAAAAAGTTGCATATGTCTCATTTTGTTTTCTATAGATATCATCAATCATGCAGTCTTTGAAAATGAATGGGGAAGATTCATTCATTAATTTGTCTTGAACTTCAATCGTTAATGGCATATAATCTTCAGATTCTAATTGTGCTTCCCAGTCGATAGCATGGTATTTAGTTGCAAGTTGAGCAGCTTTAACTTGTTCTTTCTTGTTTTCTTCTTTGGACTTGCTGGTACTCTTCGTGCTTGAACTACAGCCGAAGATGGTGATAAATGAAAATAAAATGATACAGAGTACCAATGATGTACGAAACTTATCCATGGCATAACCTCTTACTATATAAATACAAGCTAAATAATACGTCGTCTTTTTCGCCAAGAAAAAGGTAAAATCCTTCTAAGAAAAAAGAAGCGTAATAAAAGTTCGAGAGGGTAATCAATCGCTTAATATTAAAGGGATCGACTTAATCATAACGAATTTACAGTTTATACTTACTGAAAATTCTTGGGCAGTTAAGGGGGGAGGCAAGTGTACCGAATCGACTATTATGAAATACTTCAAGTTAGCCCCAATGCTAGCCGAGAGGTTATTGAAGCCGCCTATAAAAGATTGGCTAGAATATACCACCCAGATTTGGGTGGCGATTCTGAAAAAATGAAATTGATCAATGAGGCATATGACATATTAGGCGATCCACAGAATAGAGCCGCTTATGATTTATCGTTCACTACAGACAATAACATAAATGAGAATAATACTGAAGTTAACACCAACGAAACTGATGATACTGAGACCAGCCAACCCACGGTTTTCGCCAATATTATTCTTAAAATATCTTTAATAATCATTCTCCTTTCCATCGGATTAATAGTAATCGTAAGCAACCAATATTTCGATTCAGATAGAGTATTTTATGAGTTGGGTAAGTTAATAGGACGTTCAATTTGGATCGTAGTTCTGTCTTTCATTTTGTGGAGGTATTTGTTTAGAAAAAAGCAAGGAACCGGTATCCTATGCTTTTCAATCCTTTTGCTTATAGCTTCAATCTATCAGTCTTGCTTAATACATAGGGATGTGCATATTGAGAGCGAAACAATCAAGGAGGTATTATCTGTATACTCAAAGATGGCTACCGGCGTTGAAGTAAGGAAAACTGAATTCGATAAAAAAGAATATGGCAATGCTGCCCCAGCACTAACATTGCTAAGAAATTATGCCTCTGATTTGCAAACAGACTGTACAAATCTTTTCAATGAAATTAATAAACAGAATTTTAGTGAGGTACTTGCTCAAGATACTTTAGAAAATCCTCAAAAAATTACCGAAGCACAGGTAACATTAAGTAACGTTTTGCGTATACTGGATGAATATGAGATGTTATGTAGACAAAGACGGGAACAATTAATAGATGAATTAGAGAAAATGGATGTACCTGAAAATTTTAAAGAGGAAATGATAAAGGGTTTTAATAAAACAAAAGATCAGGGTCTCAATAAACAAATTGAATTTATTGATATAGAAAGGTCTATAGTATTAAAAATTAGAGAATTACTGAATTTCCTCTCAGCAAACCAGGATGAATACTTTTTTAAAGACGGACAGATTTATTTTAATTCGCAAGAAGCGGTAGACTCGTACAACACATATATTCAGGAAATAAGCAGCTTAGCAGAAAAAGAAAGTTCTTGGAAAGTAAAATTTCAGCGTGAGGTTTTTCAAAAAGTTAAAGAAAATACAAATTTTCAATAACCACTAATTACGTTTAACTGCGTCCGCCTTTTGAAAATACAAATAAAAACTATTTTCCTCTTTGTATGAAAGACAGATTGCTTTCTCGTTGAGCCGCTTTTTCCGTCCGGAAATTCACTTTTTTTATAGTGTCGGAAAACCCTTTTTTTATAGCGTAAACAAAATCAACTTAAACCTTTTTTTATGGCGTGCAAAAACCGCATTTTATTATCCCCCTAGGAGTAAACAGAGACGTTACCTTAAGGGGTCGAGATAGAGTGCTTATTCTTCATGCTGATCGATTCCCTAGAATAAACACAAGACCTGCAGTTACGACAACAATTATGGCTGAGTTTAACCCAGTTCGGTTAACATCTATTTTAATCTCCCTATGCTCCAAGTAGGGTAAGTTTGCGTAAAAACCGGACCTTTTTGATGAATCATAATTCGGATTAGGTATGATTTTAGTTTCTGTAACTTTAACCGGTAAAACAAAAACTGCCAAACATAGAGCGATGATACCAAGAAAAATGATTATTCTTTGTATAATGTTTAGTTTCATTTTACTAATTAACCCCCCTTTCTTTAAATATGGATATCGTTTAAGTATTAAGAAAACTTTTTTATAGGTTGGGAACCCCTTTTTTTAAGTGTCCGGAAACTTCTTGTTTTGGTTCCGATTTGGCTTCCTGTGAAAGACTAATACCGCACCGGTGGTTATCACAGCTACAACAAGGGCATTTAACGCAGTACGGTTTGTGTCTGGTGCATTTTCAGTAACCTTTTCCACCCAAGGGCTATAAAAACCGCCTCCAGGGTGATTGACGTAACGTGTATCAACTCGATGAGCGGGCCAAACGAATACAGCCAATGCTATACCTACAATACCAAGCAGAATAATAAACCGTTGATATATGTTCACCTTCTTCATCCTTTCTCTTTAGCAGTAAAAATTCCTCAGAGACGAAATCCATCAAACACATTTTAGCACAATATACCTGTCAGACCTTTTTAAAAAGAAAATTGTTCAGGAGGGTTTTTACGAATTTAGGGAACCCATTCCCCGGCTTGATCCCCTACCGGGGGTGTCTCCACGATGCCCTGTATTGAGTTGCACCGCTCAGTTAATGTTACATACCGGAAAGTCATTTATCTTAGAAAAAAAAGCAGTCATACCAAGGCTTTCGGGGTTCTTTAAAGTATTACATCAACCCCGCCTAGCATGCTGTCGGCAACGGGCAACACATTTCCTGACGATTTCCCGCCTTGCAAAAAGCCTGCAGTTCTTACATACCTGTTGGCGATTGCTATTAGCCTCGAAGATCACACCGCAACGGGAACAAACCTTTCTCGGTTTGGGATGGACCGGATTACCGAACAACCGCCTCAGCACTTCTTCTTCAATATCTGAAAAAGGCAGATTAATCTGCTTATCCTCGTATGACTGATTAGTAACAGCAAGGACATTTTTCTTTGGGCCGGTAAACTGCAGGGCGAAAATACGATCATCTTTCACGTAAGTAGCCATTATTCTTAACCCTTTGGCCTTTGCCGCCTGGGCCAAGTATTTATTATCAGTGAGTAAACAGAAATCGCTTCGATTGAGTTGCCATAAGTCAAACAACGGCAATCCTCCTTTTTGGCATATTTGCACCAGGACCGCAGATATTCCGCTCCCCCCCGGAGGAACATGATTCCCCCTAGTCAGGGGGTGGGTATGCTTGTATCCTGCATAAACCATTGTAAAGGGATAGCAATAAGGCTGTGTGTAGAGCTACTTGACCACATAGAGGCGAGGCCCTTTTTCGATGATCGAGAGGATGCCTCGTTTGAGTTGTCGGGTAGAAAGGTACCATCCCAGCTTGATTAGTCCTTGTTTGGGAACCCGCAGTCGTAACCAAGCCGTAGGTGTTTGAAAATAGTATATGCCTGTTTCATCGTCTTTTTCGAACCATCGGATACCGGAGGCCAGTAGAGTTTCTACTAGTTTTTCTGACGTAGTTTCCAATAGGATAAACCCTTCGTAATCATCCCATTGAATAATGGTTGAACCTGTTTTCAATCGAAGAATCCCCCTTTCGGTCACTAGGTTCGCCTGAAAACCGCCTTGGCAAGTTTCTCTCCAAGAACATCCACAACAAGTTGCCGTTTAAACTTCCGCAGATTAGCCTTCCCGTCAGGGAACAAAGCGAAGTAACGCCGTTTGACTTCCTCCGGATCAGGTTGGCAGATTCGATATCGGTCGCCACGCTTACCGCTTTCGGGAACCTTTTCTATGAACCCCAAAGTGCAATATAGATTGATGCTTCGATTTGCCCTGTCTAAAGGAACCCCGGCTCGTTTCGCTAACCAGCGTTCAGAAAGTTTGACTTCTTCGAAACCTGCCAATGCGGAAATAACGGCTTCATCGCAAAAAATCCACCATACCCTTACCAATTCGGTCCCGTTTCTGTAGTTGCTTCTTTTAGTCCGTACCGTACCTTTACAATCAACTGGACATATAATACCTATATTGTCTTCAAACAGGGCTGAATAGGGGTGTCAACAGCGCTTGAAAATTGACCCCTTTTGGCACTCGAAATTTGACCCCCAAGGTATACTTAAGGTACCTACGGATTGTTAGCCGACAGATCACTTCCTTCCAGAGGAATTACGTCCAACGC